>NZ_NCFJ01000664.1:0-1214 GCF_002281105.1 Polynucleobacter sp. 35-46-11 | reverse complement strand
TTGGCGCAGTCGCTGCAATTTTGTATGCCATGAAAGACTCAGAGGGTTTGCTTGGTATACCAACCGGTCAAGAATTAGCACTCCATTGGCGGCATCGTTGCATGCAAGCGATGCGTGAGGCCTGCCGCGTACAAGCGGTAGTCACAATCGCTCTGCTGCCATTAACACTCTATTGGTTTTATCAATTCTCTATCGTATCGCCATTAGCTAATGCGTTTGCGATTCCGGTAGTGAGTTACCTCGTTACACCTTTGGCTATTACAGGTGCACTCTTGCCAGAATTTATTGGTAAGTGGCTACTAGTCTCAGCTCATGCCAGCATGGCTTATCTGGCAGTAATTCTCGATTGGATGGCTGATTTTAAATGGGCTATTGCCTTTTCCAGTCAGCCAACATGGTGGGCCTTATTGATCTCTTTAGTAGGTATTGTGATGGCAATTCGTCCAGGCAAGCTCAGCATAAGTTGGGCATCAAGATTGCTGGGCTTGGGGCTCTGCGCATTTCTATTAGTTCGACCTCTTGAGAACACTCGATTGGAGGCGGGAGAGTTTCAAGCCACCGTGTTGGACATAGGGCAGGGCACCGCAGTATTGATTGAGACAGCTCATAAAACCTTGCTGTATGACACGGGTCCCATTCAAGGGAAAGATAACGCAGGACAGAGAATTATTCTGCCTTTCTTGAGGGGGCGGGGCATCAATACAATTGATCGTATGGTAATCAGTCACAGCGATAGCGACCATATTGGTGGAGCCGCCACCTTACTCAAAGAGATTCGGTTTAACACCATGATGGGTTCATTACCCATTAACAATCCTTTATTAGCCAATCTATCCCAACGAAAGGTTCCCAGTATTCCCTGTCGGTTTGGACAGAGTTGGATTTGGGATGATGTGGAGTTTTATATTTGGCACCCCCATGAGGCGAGCATCTTTGCAGAACAGGCCTCCGGTAAACCCAATGAGATGAGTTGTGTTCTAGAGGTGCGAAATAGTAATACCTCTTTTTGGTTAACGGGGGATGTGGAGCGGCAGGGTGAGGCAGAAATTACTAATCGTTTAACTGAAACTGCACTTCATGGCTTAAAAGGCAAAAATCTGATTTTCATGGCGCCTCACCATGGCAGCAAAACCTCTTCCTCTTTGGATCTTTTAAAAACGCTTGAGCCAGATATTGCTTTTGCTCAGAATGGTTACCGTAATCGCTATGGTCAC
>NZ_NCFJ01000002.1:0-43743 GCF_002281105.1 Polynucleobacter sp. 35-46-11 | reverse complement strand
CCACTTTCTTGGCGGCAACTTTTTTAACGGCTTTCTTTGCAGGGGCTTTTTTTACCACCTTAGTAGCTACTTTCTTTTTTGCTGGAGACTTCTTTGTAGCCATGGTCTATTACCCTTCCTATTGGTAGTTAATGTGCTAAGCGCACATGTGTGATATTACTTCAGTTCTATCCATTTTTGCTGACGTATATATGGGTATTTACCTGGCAATATCAAGAGAAAAAGGCTAATTGTTTTATGGTTGTTGCGGGTGGTAGCGAGGGCTTGAATTTAAGTGCGAACTTGATACACTGAATTCGTGCAGTTAAAAATAACCTCAACCTAAAGAGAATCCATGTTCCCTGAATATCGTGAGTTAATCAGTAAGCTGAAAACATCAGATCGTCACTTTTCCCATTTATTTGATAAGCACAACAATTTAGATCAGAAGATTCAAAGAATGGAGGCCCATTCCGAGCCCAGCACCCCAGAAGAAATTGAGGTTTTGAAAAAAGAAAAGCTCTTATTGAAAGATCAGCTGTACTCGATCTTGAAAAAAGCCAGCGCTACTTAAGAGCCTCAGACCATCGGAGTCCATATTTGGATCCGATGATCTTTTATTGAGAGTTAAGCCTTCTTCAAAAAGCAGGCCTTCAGTAACATATTGCCTGCTTCAGTCTTGCAGTCCACCTCATGATCACCAGAAACCAGGCGAATACCTTTAATCTTGGTCCCTACCTTAAGAGTAGTTGATGATCCCTTGACCTTCAGGTCCTTAATGAGGGTGACAGTATCGCCATCAGCCAGTAAGTTGCCATTAGCATCCTTGACGATGAGAACACCCTCATCTTCTTCGACAGCTGCAGCCATTGGCCACTCGTGGCCACATTGGGCGCAAACAAAATTCTCGCCATCGGGGTAAGTCATGTCCTCTTGGCAAGCTGGACATTTTGGGAAATTGGCTGTGGTGTTCATGGTGATTACTAGCAAAAAATATAAAGTTCAATTCTAGTCTACAGCGAGTAGGGTAATTTAGAATCAGTAAACAATGAATAAATCAGTCAAGATCATCATCACCGCTTTGGGCGGAGCAATCCTACTACTGGTATTGGGGGCTTGGTATGCAACCTCTACAGTCGATCCAGTTCAGTTAACCAAACTACTCTCCACCTCAGTGAAGGCGGCTACTGGTCGAGACTTAAAAATTAGTGGGCCGGTGACCTTAAGTTTTTTTCCGGGAATTTCTGTTTCAGCAGAGCGCTTGAGCTTAAGTAATGCCTCTTGGGCATCTGATCCTGAAATGCTGACCCTCAAGAGGATTGAGTTGGATATTAAAACTCTGCCACTACTCAGCAAACGTATTGAGGTTGGCAATGTGAAACTTGCTGGCCTGGATCTACTTCTGCAAAAAAATGCATCTGGTAAGGCAAACTGGGATATGAGTTCAGAGACATCGAATGCCGTTGTTAGTTCTGGTAGTGACAATTCAGATGCGACTTCGGTTGGTGATAATCTAGTCTACATGGAGAGCATCTCTGTAGTCGATGCCCGGATTCGGTATCAAGACCCATCCGGCTCTCTGTCGAGCTATCTAATTAAGCGTTTGTCATTGGCAGAGAGTGGGGATAAAACAGCCGTTTCTCTCAGCATGAAATTTCAAGATCAGGCTCTCGATCTCAGTGGAAAAATAGGTTCCGTTTCTAGGGTATTGAAGCATTGGGATGTTTCATCAACGCAATTCCCGCTCGATCTGAAACTGACCATGAATGCTAAGTCCATGACGATTAAAGGTGAGGTAAATAAGACACCAAAAACTCTGCCTACAGTCAATTTGGCATTGAACTCAAAAGCATTTGACTGGCCCACTATGGGCGCAGTATCTAATGAAGCTCCTCAGCCTGTAACTAGCGCTAAGTCAGTGCCGCTGGCGCGTCAGACCCAAAAGCCACAGGCCAAGTACTTATTTAGCAATGAGAGTATTCCTTTTGACGTGCTTCCCCAAGCCAAGGGAAAGATCATGATTGATATTGCTGAGTTAAGCTTGCCAAAACGTAAGCCGATTGAAAACCTTCAGGCCACTTTGCAATTGAATGGCAATGTGATTGATATTCCCCATTTAACGCTTGAGATGGGCAAGGGAAGTGCCGATTTACAGATCAATCTCTCTGGATTTAATGCGGTAAATCCCTCGCTCTCAATCAAGGGAGTGACAAAGGATTTCACGCTGGATAATTTGCTGGCTAGACTCGACCCAAAATCCAAGGTTAGCGGGGGTAGTATGAAGTTAGCATTTGATGTAAAGGCCTCTGGAAATAGCCTGCATCAAATGGCATCGAGTTCAAATGGCAAGATGCAGTTAAGTATTGACCAAGCTCGCATGGGTACAAACTTCTTGAATGATGCCGGTGATTTTGTAGTCACGCTGCTGGACTCCATTAACCCAATGCGTAAGAAAACCAGTGAGACAGTGTTGGAGTGTGCAGTTGCCTACCTGCCAATTAATAATGGCCAGATCAATATTGCCAATACGGTTGGCGTTCAGACCGATAGGTTGGATGTAGTGTTAGCTGGCTCCATTAATCTAAAAACTGAAGCAGTTAATTTCACAATTGATCCCCGAGAAAAGTCAGGCCTAACTACCGGCCTAGATTTGGCAGGATTGGTAAAGATGGGTGGCACACTGAGAAATCCTAAGGTGGGTATTAATCAAGCCGGAGTGGTGAATAGCGCAGTCTCGCTTGGGCTTGGTTTTTTGACTGGTGGTGCGAGTATTTTGGCCGAGAATGCCAGGTCAATGACCTCAAAAAGTCACCCTTGTCGTGATGCACTCCGCCCCTGGTCAGATATCTACCCCGGAGCGGAGTAATTCTTAAAACAATATTCCGCTGATAAAGAGGCTGAATAAGGAAATAAAGATGCTGGCAAAGAATGCAGTCCAGAAGCTAGAGATTGTAAAGCCACTCACTACCGCAGAAACCAACATTAGTACCAGAGCATTCACTACCAATAGAAACAATCCCATGGTGAGAACGGTGAGTGGTAGGGTAAACAGGATCAATAAGGGCTTCACAACAGCATTAGCAAAGCCAAGCAGTAGGGCTGCGATTAGAAGGGATCCGCCATCTGCAAAACGTAAACCGCTAAAAAGATAGCTGGCCACCCAGAGTGATAGGGAGGTCAAGCCCCACTGGACTAAAAACGGTACTAAGTTACCCATGATGAGCGTCCTTTTAAAATTAGTTACGTTATCTACAGTAAATGTTATCAGGGCTTTAATAGTGAGGAGGAATTTCATCTTTTGGGCTGCTGTTGCCCGCGCTTTCCCCGCTACTAGCTTGCTCCTTGATGGATTTAAGCTCGCGATATAGAAATTCAATTTGTTGCTGTTGTTTGTAGATGGTTTGGTTGAGTTGATCAATCAGATCTTCAGTAAAACTAAGTTTGATTTCAAGGCTGGTGATGCGATCTTCAGTCATTTCAATTCCTCTATCTTTATTTAAGCATCTACCAATTCAAATCGACCATCTTCCATCTCTGCTTTCGGTCTGATCCAAAAGTCGTGTGATTGGAGTGATTCGTAGACATAGGCTGGCTCAAGAGTAGCTTCAACATTGGCAAGCAACACTACTTTATAAAATCCACCTGTCTTAATATGCCTTAACTTGCTGCCTGGCTTAAATAGGCCGTCATCGGCATCCGCCATTTTTGGTTTGCTCATGTCAAAAAAGTGCTTTCTCAGTATGATCTATGTATGACAAACTCTGTCCCGTACTCCATTCTAGATATATCTCCCATCCCGCAGGGATTTACTGCAGGGGATGCCTTGCGTAACTCACTGGATGTTGCTCAGCACGCTGAGGCTTTGGGCTATACCCGCTATTGGGTGGCAGAGCATCACAATATGACGGGTAACGCCAGCTCAGCTACTGCGGTCTTGGTTGGCTATATTGCTGGAGGCACCAAAACCATTCGTGTTGGCTCTGGTGGTGTGATGTTGCCAAATCACGCCCCACTAGTCATTGCAGAGCAATTTGGTACTCTGGCATCGATCTACCCCGGTAGGATTGAATTGGGTCTAGGGCGTGCCCCAGGCACAGATCAAATGACAGCCAGAGCCTTACGTCGTGATTTGCTGGGGGGCGATGATCGCTTTCCGCAGGATGTACGAGAGTTGCAACATTACTTTGGTCCAATTCAGGAGGGGCAGGCCGTCCGAGCTATTCCGGGCGCGGACACCGAGGTGCCGATTTGGATCCTGGGTTCTAGTTTGTACGGAGCTCAACTGGCAGCCCACTTTGGTCTACCTTATGCTTTTGCCTCTCACTTTGCGCCGGAGCAATTAGTAGATGCAATGTCTAGCTATCGTGAATTATTTAAACCATCCGATAAGTTGGCTAAACCCTATTGTGCATTTGTGATGAATGTGGTGGCCGCTGATACAGATGAAGAAGCTGCTCATCTCTTTACCACTTTACAGCAAAACGTGATTCGCATGCGTCGGAATACTCGCGGACAATTACCTCCACCAATTGAAGATTTAGATGATTTCTGTGAGCCTCATGAAAAGACTGTTGCTGCACATGCTTTACACTGCTCTGCTGTTGGGTCTTCGCAGGTGGTAGCTAAGGAGATGCAGTATTGGCTCGATCAGACTGGCGCAAATGAAATTATCATTACGGGTCAAATTTATGATCATCAAGCACGATTGAGATCGTTTGAGATTGCTGCTGAAGCTGCCAAGGGATTGCACTTTAACTCTAAAGCTTGAAGGCGTTGTAATCGCTGGTAATCAGAATATTTTCTTGAGCAGCTCGACTGGCGATCTCCAGCAATGCATTGTCTTTGCTAATGAGTATCGCTGGCTTCAATTGATAGGCTAGATCCAAAAAGATTTGATCATCGGGGTCTTGGCATTTCCAGGGTGCGGTGGCTAGATTGGAATCATCATGCAGCCCTACGATGGCTTGCCATTGAGCCAAAATGCTTGCTTGGGCGGCTTCGTCAAGCTTAAAGAGGGGGCGTGATATGACATCAGCAAGTTCTAGCAAGGTTTTTTGACTCGCGATTACTGAAATATCCCCATCCATCATTGCTTGCTTTAAAGGGCTAGCTCTTTCGTCATTGAAGACAAAAATATCTAACAAGATATTGGTGTCCAAGACTACCGGCTTCATTGCTGTTGACTGCGCCAGATTTCTGGGGTGATGGTGACTTGGCCCATATCCGAAGAAACATATGCCTCCCCATCTTGAATATTGACATGCAGAATCATGCTGCGCTCGACTAGCTTGTTGAGCTCTTTAGCCTGCTCTGCTGGAATAGAGATCACCTGAAGGTTGCGAGCACGAGTCAACTTGTTGGCAATCCCATCCCACCAGATTTTGCTGGTGTGTCCGCCATAGCAATAGACGATCACTTGATCAGATCGACCGCAGGCTTTGAGAATACGACGCTCATCTGGCTGACCCACTTCAATCCAAAGCTGAATGGCATCCGTGAGGTCTTTGATCCAGAGGTCGGGCTCATCGGTATCGCTCAAGCCTTTGGTAAAAGCTAAGTCTTCCTGCGCTTGCAGGGCAAAAGCAATAATTCGTACCATCATCCGCTCTTCGGTTTCAGAGGGGTGCTTTGCGATAGTGAGGGAGTGACTGCCGTAATAGTGGCGGTCAGAGTCTGCGACGTGAAGGTCGGCTTTGTGGATAGTTGCGCGTAGAGCCATGGCGCATTATCGCCTTTAAAAGGGGGTAAGCCTGATCTCCCAGTATTATTTAGAAAATTACCCTGATTTACTGTATATCGTAGAGTCCCATGATCCGTATTACCGAACTTCGCTTACCTATTAACCATGTCCCTGAGGCATTGGAAGAGGCGATCTTGAAGCGTCTGAATATCCAGGCCCAAGACTTGATTCAATTTGATGTTTTCAAGCGCAGCTACGATGCCAGGAAAAATGTGGCCCTTGCTTTTATCTATACCGTGGATCTATCGGCAAAGAATGAAGAAAAATTGCTTAAGCAGTTTACGAATGATGTTCATGTCAGACCATCGCCGGATACAAGTTATCGCTTTGTAGCTAATGCTTCACAAGTAAAGAGCCAGAGCTTTGAGCGTCCAGTTGTCATTGGATTTGGCCCGTGCGGAATTTTTGCTGCCTTAGTATTGGCGCAGATGGGTTTTAAACCTATCGTACTAGAGCGTGGCAAACCCGTGCGCGAACGTACGCAAGACACTTGGGGTCTATGGCGAAAGAATATCCTTAATCCAGAATCCAATGTGCAATTTGGTGAGGGTGGAGCAGGGACGTTTTCTGATGGCAAGCTCTGGAGTCAAATTAAAGATCCGAAGTTTTACGGTCGTAAAGTCATTGCTGAATTTATCAAAGCAGGCGCCCCCGAAGAAATTCGTTATGTAGCTAAGCCACATATTGGCACCTTTCGATTAGTGGGCGTGGTCGAAAGAATGCGTCAAGAAATTATTGAACTTGGTGGAGAGATTCGTTTCTCACAAAAGGTCATTGGCTTTGATATTCAGAATGATCAGATTACAGGTGTCAAAATTGACGGCCATCCAGATTTACCTGCTAACCATGTAGTGCTGGCCCTAGGGCACAGCGCTCGTGATACCTTTGAGGTCTTGCATGCTGCAGGGGTTTATATGGAAGCAAAACCCTTTTCAGTGGGCTTTCGCATTGAGCATCCGCAATCCTTAATTGATAAGGCACGCCTAGGGCCACACGCTGGTAACCAGCTCATTGGCGCGGCTGATTACAAACTAGTTCACCATGCCAAGAATGGCCGCGCAGTCTATAGCTTTTGTATGTGCCCAGGCGGAACTGTGGTTGCTGCTACTTCCGAACCAAACCGTGTCGTGACGAATGGAATGAGCCAGTACTCTCGTAATGAGCGCAATGCTAATGCGGGCATCGTTGTTGGTATTACTCCCGAAGACTATCCTGGTGGACCTCTAGCAGGTATTGAGTTTCAGAGGGCTTTAGAGTCTAAGGCATACGAACTAGGCGGGTCTACCTATGAAGCCCCTGGACAATTAGTTGGAGACTTCTTAGCTGGCAAGGCTTCTACAGAGTTCGGCTCCGTAATCCCGTCCTATAAACCTGGTGTTCATTTGACAGATCTTGCGGATGCCTTGCCTCCTTATGTAATTGAGGCGATTCGAGAGGCGATCCCCGCTTTTGAGAGGCAGATTAAAGGCTTTTCGATGAAGGATGCGGTATTAACCGGCATTGAGACTCGCACATCCTCCCCTTTGCGGATTACTCGAGGTACAAACCTCCAGAGTCTGAATGTCAAAGGTCTTTATCCTGCAGGTGAGGGTGCTGGTTATGCGGGGGGCATCTTGTCGGCTGGAGTGGATGGTATTAAAGTGGCTGAAGCAGTCGCACTTGACTATCTCTCTAAATAATTTCATAAGCTGATTTCTGATGAGCTCTGAAGTGCCTGATTTAACCCCCAATGAAAAAGATGCGCTTTTTCAACCAGAGCTATTGCAGAAGTTTGATATCAATGGTCCGCGCTATACCTCTTATCCCAGTGCCGATCGCTTTCACAATGAGTTTGGTGAGCCTGATTATTTGGGTGCTTTGCAACGCGTAGCCAAGGTTAATCAGCCACTATCGCTGTATTTTCATTTGCCTTTCTGCCCCAACATTTGTTACTACTGTGGTTGCAACAAAATAATCACCAAAGACCATGGTCGAAGCGCTAAGTACATCAAGTATTTAGCTAAAGAGATTATGATGGTTTGTGCGGTCATGGGTGCCCAGAAAAAAATACCAGTGACCCAGCTACATTGGGGTGGTGGTACACCCACATTTTTGTCTCACGAAGAGATGATCGAGTTGATGCAGCACACGCGTGAGCATTTCGATCTGCTCCCTGGCGGCGAATACTCAATTGAGATTGATCCACGACGAGTGACTGAGGAAGATATTGCCTTGCTGGCTGAATTGGGCTTTAACCGTATCAGCTTGGGTGTTCAAGACTTCAATCTCGAGGTTCAGCAAGCGGTACACCGCGTGCAAACCATTGAAGAGACGCAGGCGGTGATGAATTGGTCAAGAAAGTATGGATTTAAATCCCGAAGCGTAGATTTAATCTATGGTTTGCCAAAGCAAACACCTGAGACCTTTAAGGAAACCGTTGATGAAGTGCTAAAGATGAGTCCTGACCGCCTCTCGGTTTACAACTATGCTCATTTGCCCCACATCTTCAAACCGCAGCGCAGAATTGCTGTAGCAGATTTGCCGGGAGCGGCCGATAAGTTGGATATTCTGTCGAACACTATAGAAAGACTTGGCGAAGCAGGTTATGTATTTATTGGTATGGACCATTTTGCTAAACCCGATGATGAATTAGCGATTGCACAAAAAGAAGGTAAGCTTCATCGTAATTTCCAAGGCTATTCAACCCAAGCAGAATGTGATCTCCTGGCATTTGGTATCTCTTCGATTGGCAAGGTGGATGATTGCTATTCTCAAAATGTTCGTACTCTCGATGAGTACTATGCAGTAATTGATGATGGTCGTTTGCCTACTCTCCGCGGCCTTCAGTTAGATGAAGATGACATGCTGCGGCGTGAACTCATTGGCGAGCTGATGTGCCAATTTGCTCTTGATACAGAGCAATTTTCCAAGTCTCATCAAATTGACTTCTCAAGCTATTTCAAAATAGAGATTCAAGAACTCAAGCATCTAGAAGAAGCTGGTCTCTTGGAGTGGCATGGTGCCAAAATGCTTGTACCTATAAAGGGTAGGCTTTTGGCTAGAAGGGTGGCGATGACTTTTGATCGTCACCTCAGAGAATCTCAAGCTAAGGGTACTTATTCCAAAGTGCTGTGATCAATTTGATGTGGATCAAAAACTGATCAAAATAGTGTTGCTTTTAAACACATAAAAAATTTCAGCAACCTTTGCATTTGATTTGCATCAAATGCAAGCCCCATCTTCAATTTGAAAATAGATTCATCAAATTGATAACAGAAAAGGGGTACATCATGCGCATTAAATCTTTAGTAGCCGCTATGGCAGCAGTAGCTTCATTAGCTCCAATTGCCGTTCAAGCTCAATCCTCAAGCGAGAACCCATGGATGGTTCGCGTGCGTGCCGTTGATTTGCTTTGGAGTAACGGCCAATCAGGTAGCGTAGTGCAGGGTGCAAATGTAAAAGCAAAAGATCAAGTTATTCCTGAGTTTGATATCTCTTACTTTTTTACTAAAAATATTGCTGCGGAATTAGTTTTGACTTATCCGCAAACTATTCAGATTGATGTTGGTAGTAATAAGTTGGGCACTATTAAGGCTCTTCCACCATCATTAGTCCTTCAATATCATTTCACAGACTTTGGCGCATTTAAGCCTTATGTTGGTGCTGGCGTGAACTATACAATTTTCACTAGTCGTAACAACTTGGGCAATGGCGCATATTCTGTCGATAACTCAAGTTTTGGCGCGGTTGGTCAGGTTGGCATGGATTACATGTTTGATAAAAATTGGGGTTTAAACGTTGACCTTAAATACGCCACCATGTCTACCAACGTTACCACTACTGCAACTGGTGCTAATGGCGGTAAATTAACTCTGAACCCATGGATGCCCGCTGTTGGTGTCACATACAAGTTCTAAGAATTTAGTTCTTGGTTCTCGAGATGGAGCCCCTTGGGGCTCTATTTTTTTGCCTAGTCTTTATTGAATAAGGTAATCAATCAACTTTTCAAACTTGGCCTCATCAAAATGAAGATTATCAAAGCGCTGTATTGCAGCATGCTTTGGCGGCTCTATTCTCCGTTTGGTGTACTGATCCCAATGCTTGAGTTTGTATTCATCCCTCGGATCTGCGCGCTTCTCCATGCGACTTTTGGCTTCGCTCTTGTCTAACTCAATCCAGGCGATTCTGATACTGGACACACTGGGAACCCCCAGCTCTTCTGGGTTAAACATTCGACCGCTTTGAATTTCACTAGAAAATGGGCCCACCAAGATGACGTTAACTCCGAGCTGCAAGTTTTCTTTGGCAACCGCAATCAGTCCGGCATATTCCCAATCCCTTAGATTCTGTAGATAGAAAGGGCTATCGCGATCATTGGGGTTGTTGGTGGTGAGCTTCATGACATGGGCGCTATAGGCGCCATATACAGTATCTTTATCTAAAAAGAAAAAGGTTTCCCCAGTCTTTTCAATAATCAGGGGTAATGCTTTTTTAGCTAAAGTAGTTTTGCCAGTGCCCGCATGACCAGCAAAGAGGATAAGGCGTGGAGCGGCAGGGCTAAGCTTACAGGTCATTTATCTCTTTATTTGGATGAATTACTAGAGTAAATTCTACTTCTCAATCCCATGTTTATTGGAAATATCACCACTTTGAGTGAAGTGACGATAATGTCGTCATGGCTTTAATCGTACTCACTGATGCAAAACTGGCTTTTGGCCACGTTGACCTCCTCGCAAATACTGCTTTCTCACTGGAATCGGGGGAGCGTGTTGGCTTAATTGGCCGAAATGGCACTGGTAAATCTTCTTTATTGAAGATCTTGGCTGGCATAGAAAAAATGGATGATGGTTTGCTGCAATATCAGCAAGGCCTCCGAATTGCCTATGTTCCTCAGGAGCCGATATTTGAGGCTGAAGAGACCGTTTTTGATGCGGTATCCAAGGGTGTAGCGCAGGCCAAGGCTCTGCGTGAAGAGTATGAGGCTCTCAGCATCGGCGAGTGGGATGATGCAGCTCACCATCGTCTAGATGAAGTGCAATCCCAATTAGAGGCCCTTAGTGGCTGGAACTGGGAACAACGTGTTCATGAAACACTGGATCGTCTCCATTTAGAAGCTGAGGTCAAGATTAATACCTTATCGGGTGGAACCAAGAAACGTGTTGCCTTAGCTCGCGCTCTAGTGGAGATGCCTGATGTATTGCTATTGGATGAGCCTACTAACCATTTGGATTTGGATTCGATTTCTTGGTTGGAAGATTTGCTAAAAGAATACAAGGGCTCCGTAATTCTGATTACTCATGATCGGGCTTTCTTGGATAACGTCTGCACACAAATTGTGGAGCTTGATCGCGGCATCTTGCGTACCTACCCAGGAAATTTCTCGGCGTATGAAGTCTTAAAAGATCAGGAAATGAATTCTGAGTCCTTGGCTAATGCGCGTGCGGATAAATTACTTGCACAAGAAGAGGTTTGGATCCGTAAAGGGGTTGAGGCTAGACGCACTCGCAGCGTTGCCCGTATAGCCCGTTTAGAGGCTCTGCGTACAAGCCGCTCGCAACGGCGTGATGCCGTTGGCCAAGTGAAGCTCGCAGTTTCAGCAGGCGATAGAAGCGGCAAGATTGTTGCCGATCTTCAGAATGTTTCCAAGTCTTACGATCGCCCCATTGTGAAGGATTTCACGGCAACGATTTTGCGTGGCGATAAAGTTGGGCTTCTTGGTCCTAATGGTGCCGGTAAGACCACTCTTCTGAAATTAATTCTTGGAACGATTGCACCAGACTCTGGCACGGCAACGATGGGTACTCGTATTGAGGTAGCCTATTTTGACCAGATGCGCGAAGGCCTTGACCTCAACGCTTCGCTTGAAGATTACATCAGCCCAGGTAGCGAGTGGATTGAAATTAATGGCAATAAGAAGCACGTGAAGAGCTATCTGAGTGATTTCTTATTTGCACCAGAGCGCACTAATTCCCCAGTAAGTACATTGTCTGGTGGAGAGCGCAACCGCCTATTATTGGCGCGCTTATTTGCCCGCCCTGCAAACGTTTTGGTTCTAGATGAGCCAACTAATGACTTGGATATTGATACTCTAGATTTACTCGAGCAATTGCTCCAAGACTATAAGGGCACCGTGTTCTTGGTCAGTCATGACCGCTACTTCTTAGATAACGTCGTGACCAGCATTATTGCGAATGAGGGCGATGGATTCTGGCGCGAGTATGAAGGTGGTTATGAGGACTGGAAGATTCAGAAGGCTCGCTCTGACAAGATTCGTGCAGCCAATGGTGGCGCTAAAACTGAGTCAAAACAAGAGCCAAAGATTGAGGCTGTAGTTGAATCTAAACCCGTTGTTGCTAAAAGCGGTGTACAGAAGCTCAATGGTAAAGAGCGTCAAGAGCTAGAGGTATTGCCTTTGCAAATTGAAACTCTAGAGACAGAGCAGGCAGATATTGGTATTGCGATGAGTAACCCTGATCTTTATAAGAATGAGCCTGAATTAGCGGCAAGCATGCAAGCGCGCTTATCAGAAATCACTGCCGATCTAGATATCAAATTACAACGATGGGAATTGCTCTTAAGTCGCTCAGAATCTTAAGGCAATTTCAATTGCTTAGATTGTGGCTTGTTAAGCACCATCGTCAAAAATCTGGAGATATCCACTAGCTCATCTGGATGAAGAGAGTGCTCCATTGGGTAGGCATTCCAGTTGACCTGGTAGCCTAATTTCTCTAATGTATCGGCCGAAGCTTCTGCACGCTCTGGGACAATCACGGCATCCCAAATGCCATGCGCCATAAAAATCGGAGTCTTACTATTGGCCTCACTTCTTTCAAGTGGCAATGACTTTGCTAGGGGTAGGTAGCCAGACAGCGCCATGATGCCGGCCAATCGATGTGGAAAGCGTAGACCCACCTGAAGAGACATGGCGCAACCCTGTGAGAAGCCAGCCAAAACAATACTTCCATAGGCAATACCACGACTTGCCTCTCGCTCAATTAACTCTGAGATTGCTATTGCCGATTTGTGAATACCAGCAAGATCTTCACGGGCGTTGATATCTCTTTCAGTAATGTCATACCAAGCTGGCATGACGTAGCCGCCATTGACCGTTACGGGCATAGAGGGCGCGCTTGGAAAAACAAAGCGGATGGCAGGACATTCAGAAAGATTGAGTTGCGGAATGATGGGTACAAAGTCATTGCCATCAGCACCTAGTCCGTGAAGCCAAATGACAGAAGCGCTTGGATTGGGTGCGGTTTCAATTTCAATACAGGGCAATGTAGTCATTGATGTTTCATCCTAGATTCTGGCGAAGTAGTTGGTTCCGGAGGTGGCTAATTTCTTCAAGAAGATCAAGTGCTAACGCAACTCCAGGAGTATTCAGCTCCAGATCATGGGTAAGATGGGCAGCAGTCTTTGCGCGCCTGAGTGATTCTCCGCTAAAGCGCCAGTCTTCAGGGGATGAGCCGGCAGGACTAAGAACGCCCTCCGATACCCAAGACATGATGAGATCCTCAGGTGCACGTGTTGCTTGTGAAATTTCCACAATACTCATGTGTACCTCTTCTTCAACAACGCTACCTTCGATCCAGGTGATTTGTGTTTGTGTCATATTCATCATCCCTTCAGGTGGGTTCTGGGGTTGAAATCAAAAGCTTTCTCTAGTGTTTGATAGGCTTCTTTTTGCGCATCTGTTTCAGCATTCGGTACGACAATATTGGGCACTACGTATAAATCACCAGCCTCTTTACTTGGGATACCTTTTTCTTTTAGTCGCATCTTGCGACCGGTTGCCGTACCTGCTGGAATCTTTAATTCCAAAGTAGATCCTGCCGGAGTAGGTATATTAACGGTCGTTCCGAGTGCGGCTTCCCATGGCGATAACGGTAAATCAAGATACACATCTTTGCCATCCACGCGATAAATGGGGTTTGGATGGAAATCAATCTCGAGGTATAGATCGCCCGCACCACCTGTACCCATACCCGGACCACCTTGTCCAGCTAAGCGTAAGTTTTGCCCGGCCCTGATACCCTTAGGAATGCTGACATCGAGTTTGCGTTCTTGGGTGCTGACATGACCATTGCCATCCTGCATAGGCATATGCAGACTAATAGTGCGCTTGGCGCCGTTATAGGCATCGGCAAGGTCAATCAATATTTTGGCGTGATGATCTTGGCCTTTAAAGTTCATTCCTTGACGTGGGTTACCGCCTCGACCACCTTGCGTATGGCGGCCTCTGCCAAAAAGAGATTCAAAGAATTCACTCTGATCACCTTCATAGCCACCGCCAAAGCCACTATTGCCGCCACCAAAGTTGCCATCAGAATATTCAAATCCCTCGTTCCAGTTCGGTGGAGGCGTGAAATCCTGACCATTTTTCCAATTGGCGCCCATGCGATCGTATGCAGCGCGCTTCTCGGTATCTTTTAGTACGGAGTAGGCTTCGCCAACAGCTTTAAATTGTTCTTCTGCGCCAGCTTCTTTGTTTACGTCTGGATGATATTTGCGGGCCAGCTTGCGATAAGCTGCCTTGATCTCCGCTTCGGTTGCGCTACGCGCTACACCGAGTGTTTCGTAGTAGTCCCTGAATTTCATAATCCTAGTGAAGTCCCGATTGAATCAATATGCTTCATTCTACAATCCTCAGCAAACTTTTTTAGCTTCTTTTAGGTAAAGAAAAAGCGGGCATCAAGCCCGCTTCGTATCACCCTGAGCTTGAGGCTGGACTTAGCTCATTACTCCAATTTGCCAGGGCACGAATTCATAATCCCCAAGACCCAATAGCTCGCTTTTTGAGGCCTCACCAGATGCTGTTCTCAGAAAGAGTTCAAAAATACGTTGCCCCATTTCTTGGACTGAAACCGTACCATCCAAGATCTCACCGCAATTGATATCCATATCTTCGGTGAGTCGTTCATACATTGGTGTATTGGTAGCAAGTTTGATACAAGGCGCTGGCTTTGATCCAAACATAGACCCACGTCCGGTGGTGAATGCAATCAGGTTTGCGCCACCAGCAATTTGACCAGTTGCCGAAACTGGGTCAAACCCCGGTGTATCCATAAACACAAAGCCTTTAGCTGTTACAGGCTCTGCGTATCGATACACTTCCATTAAGGGGCCTGTGCCACCTTTCATAGAAGAGCCAAGTGACTTTTCGAAGATGTTGGCTAGACCACCAATTTGATTTCCAGGGCTAACTTGTCCATTGATTTGGACATCGCGACCCACGGAGTATTCATCTTTCCACCAGCGAATGCGTTGGATTAATTTCTCGCCAATTGCCTTGCTTGCAGCTCGACGAGTCAGCGTATGTTCAACGCCATAAATCTCTGGCGTTTCGGAGAGAATGCCTGTGCCACCATGGCACGACAAAATGTCAATTGCAGCGCCTAAGGCTGGGTTTGCGGTAATAGAGGAGAATCCATCGGATCCGCCACATTGCAGGCCAACGCACAAGTGGCTTGCAGAAACAGTCTGACGTTTCGCTTTATTAGCCTCTGGCAAAAGTGCTTTAACAGCTTCAATTCCGGCTTCAATTGTTTTGCGTGTACCACCGGTCTCTTGCATGATAAAAGTATGCAAAGTAGAGTTTTCTTGCAGAGATTCTTGCTCCATCAATCCTTTGAGTTGATTGCGTTCGCATCCCAATCCAATGATCAAAGCAGCGGCCAGGTTAGGGTGTTGTGCATACCCCGCCATGGTTCGGCGAAGTAGTTGCATCGGCTCACCACTCATCTCCATGCCACAACCAATACCATGGCTAAAAGCGACAACGCCATCAATATTTGGAAAATCTTTTAAACGTTCTGGCGTGAACCATTCTGCAATTTTGTTGACTACAGTTGCAGAGCAATTGACGGTAGATAGAATGCCAATGAAATTACGTGTGCCAACTTTTCCATTGGCACGTACGTAACCTTGGAAGGTGGCTCGCTCAGATTCTGGAAGTAGGGTGGTGGGTTTGTACTCGCTGGCATAGGCGTAGTCGCGATCGAATTCACGAAACTCGGTGTTGTGGCTGTGAACCATCATGCCGGGTTCAATATCAGTATTGGCAAATCCTACTGTCACGTTGTATTTCAGGATAGGTTCGCCCTTAAGAATTTTCTTTGTGGCAATTTTGTAGCCTGCAGGAACCTGGCTGCGGCTTGTGAAGTTCTCGCTAGCTACAACTTCACCGATACCAACGTCTATACGAGCAACAACAATATTGTCATTGGGATGCAGGCGAATGATTGGCCCGGCCAATTTTTTTTCAGATATTTCAATCATGTAATGCTTTCGGTAAATAGTTTTTATTGATTAGTCCATGCTCAACACATCAAAGGCTGCTTTCAGCCTTTTTGAATATGAATTTGAGGTCTGTTGAATTTCCTCAGGCGTCCATTTTCTGAAACCCTCACCAGCCTTCATGCCTGTCTTTCCCTCATTCATCAGTTGCACCACTTTTGGCGGTAGGGTAGTGATATTAGAAAGAGATGGGTAGATTTCCTTTGCTGCATTGGCCATGCCGTCCCAGCCAGAGATCTCTTTCTGAGTCATTGGCCCGACTGCTGCATAGCGAAAGCCAAAGCTATAACGCACAGCGTCATCAATATCTTCGGGACTTGCAATTCCCTCTTGCACAAGAGAGAGGGCCTCTCTCATCAAGGCATGCTGAATTCGATTTGCTAAAAATCCAGGTATATCCTTTTTAACCAGCACTGGTTTTTTATCAATAGCTTTATAAAGCTGACATACCTGTTCTGCAAATGCCGATCCTGTTTTTTCTCCCATCACAATCTCTACCAAAGGAACTACTTCTGCTGGCATAAAGTAGTGAGCCCCCATCATTCGGTTTGCAGTTTTCAGGTCAGTGGAGATTTTGGTAATTGGAAAGCCTGAGCTGTTACTCCCGATCGGTATGTGAGCTGGCACTTTGGTATCAAGGTAAGCAAAAATTTGTTTCTTTAATTCCAAATTTTCAGCAATGGTCTCAATTACCCAGGAGCAATCATCCCATCCTGCCCAGTCTTCCATGGTGCTGCTCGCTTGAGCTGCTTCGATGGTGGGCGCATCAAGCGCAGCATTCTCACCATGCAAGCCAATCTTGATTGCTAATTGAATAGCCTTTTTAAGACACTCGCTAGATTTCCCTTTACTTCTTCCCAATATTGCAACTGGGATGCTGTGAGAGATGAATCCCGCTGCAATTCCTGAGGCCATAGTTCCGGTGCCGATTACGGCTACATATTGACTCATGTTTTTATCTTATGCGGTTAAGTTTGGAAGGTCTTCAAGTTAATATTAATGATAAAGGTCAAAGACCAAAACTTCAGCATCCTTGCCATTGCTAATAGTGAGCTTATTCTCAGCTTCGATTAATAAAGCATCCCCTCCAGATAGGTGTATGTCATTGATGTCCAGGGAGCCTCTCACGAGGTGAATATAAGCTTTACGTTTTGGATCAAGGTCGAATTGCTGGGGTTGTGCATTGTTAAAAAATCCTGCGTACATTCTGGCATCGGCATGAATTTTGACTGCATTGCCCCCACCATCTGGCGAGGCAACCAGACAAAGCTTCCCTTGCTTTTCTTCGGGAGGAATGGATTTTTGCTCATAGCCTGGAGAGATCTCTGTGACATTGGGCTCAATCCAAATCTGCAGAAAATGGGTGCTTTGATCCTTGGCGTGATTGAACTCGCTATGAGTGACGCCAGAGCCAGCGCTCATGCGTTGAATGTCGCCAGGTGGAATACCTTTGACATTACCCATACTGTCCTCATGAGCCAATTCGCCAGATAAAACATAGCTAATGATTTCCATATTACGGTGGCTGTGCTTGCCAAAACCCATGCCTGCGGCGACCCGATCCTCATTGATCACCCTTAAATTGCCCCAACCCATAAATTGGGGGTTGTAATAACCCGCAAAAGAGAAGGAGTGAAAGCTTTTCAGCCAGCCATGGTCAGCGTAGCCACGGTCTTGAGATTTTCTAATGGTGAGCATGATGAGGGTCTTTTCTGGAGGGGGTAAGCCCATTATGATTAGCTTTTGACATATTTGCTGATTGGCCTTCCATGGGAAGTATCAAACAAGACGTACAAGAAACCTACCTAGGCCTCTATGAGACTGCACAGGAGAAATGGGGCGATTTTTCACAGTTTTTATCCGAGGCTTGGCCAATTCTAGCGTTCCTCCTTTTCGGCCTGGTGGGCATCTGGCTGTATGCCGATCCACCGCCACCAAGACACGTCACTATGGCTACTGGCACAGAAGGTGGGTCCTATGAATTGTTGGCGAGGAAATATGTTGAATACTTTGAGAAAAAGGGAATTAAGATTGAGCTGGTAAAAACAAAAGGCGCCCAAGAAAATCTGGAGCGTTTAGCCGACCGCAAGGATCCTTTGCAGGCTGCTTTCGTTCAGGCTGGTACCTTGAGTCCTAATGGCATCGCAGGCATCGCCTCATTGGGCGCAGTAGATTACGAGCCTATCTGGTTTTTTTATCGAGGCCCTGAAGCCAGGGCAAGCAATTTTGTAAAGGTGAGCAGCCAATTCGAGTATTTCTTAAAAGATACTGTATCGGTTGGCGCTGTTGGAAGCGGTACACATGCTCAAGCAATGCGCATATTGGACGTATCGGGTTTGAAAAAAGAAGCGCGCTTTCTCTACTTGCAAAATCATGAAGCTGTAAGCGCTCTTAAAAAAGGTAAAATTAATGCGGCTTTTTTAGTGGATGGCTATCTCTCAGAAAATGTTCAGGCCTTACTGAATGATCCAGCGATTCATTTGTCTGGATTTGAGCGGGCGCAGGCTTACTCTCATTTACTACCTTACCTACATATTTTGCAAGTACCTATAGGGGGTTTCAGCTTACCTCGCAACTATCCAGATCGTGAGGTGCAATTACTGGCAACGACTACTAATTTATTAATTGATGATCGTATGCACCCAGCCCTTCAATTTTTATTTCTTGAGGCATCCCATGAAATAAGTGGTAAAGCTAACTTTTTTGCGCGACGAGGTGAATTTCCTTTTTTTGGAAATACTCATTTTCCAGAGAGTCCAGTGGCGCTACATTATGAGAAGAATGGTTCGCCGTGGTTGATGAACTTTTTTCCATTCTGGCTAGCTGAAATCATCAACCGTTTAGTTTTTGTATTCTTACCATTCTGCGCCATTGCTTATCCAATACTAATTAGTCTCCCTGGTTATCGTAATAAACGGATGCATCGCAAGATTAACCAGCTATACGGAGTCCTTAAGACTTATGAGCAGGAATTGACGGGAAATTTTCAAGTTGAATCTAGGGATGAGTACCTTAAGAAGCTTGACTTGCTTGAATACCAAGCTCTGCAATTGAAGGTATCGAAAAGTATGGCAAGTGATTACTACGCTTTACGAACAAGTATTGATTACGTCCGAGGCTGTTTAAATCGTGGCGTTCACCCCTATCAAGCTCAGTCAGACTTTGGTGGCGTATAGTTTGCTAGTACTCATTAATTTGTAATTCTTATGAAACCTTACGATCACCCCGCTCGAAAACAGTTGCACGAAGAAGTGCATGCGCGCCCCCCAATAGCGCTCTGGCCAAATGAGAGGGTGTTATCGCAATCCTTTTTGCTAGATGCTAATTCTCGCCAGACTCAAATTGAGTGGATTCAAAAGCTAAGCGCTGCCTTGGGGATTCCCAATGATCATGACCAGGATCACTCTTTCAAGATACTCACTTTGGCGCCTGAGCCACAGAGGGTGCTGATTAAGTGGGAATTACATGGCGAATTTGCAACCATCGCAGCGATTACACATAATCCCGTCAAAATTACTGGACCACTGTTGGGGTCTCGACTGGCTCTTGAGAAAAGTTTGGATAAATTATTTCAAAGCCTAGGATGCCCAACTATTATTGAGGCAGGTGGTGAAAGAATTTCTGCATTAGATCTCGCATTTGAACATCGTCCACTATTTTCAGAGGCCCAGGAGGTGTCCGATATCTTTAGTGGAAATACAGTGCTCGGGAGTTATATCCTGCCGAGCAAGAAGGCTCAACTGTGGACGGATCTGCGTTTGGATGATGACGGCTTCATCTCTTACTTTATTCCGCATGATATTTTAGGTTCACGCCAGGCTGGCCGCGTAGCACGAGCAATTGCTGAAGCGGAAACCTATCGCATGGCAGCGATGATTGCATTCCCAGTAGCCAAGAGCCTATCAATGCCCTTGAGGAGTGCAGAGTCAGAATTAGCCGACTTATCTAAAAATATCTCCCAGTTACAAACTGAGTCCGGTGTTCATACTGAAAAGGATGGGCAGTTTTTGGGTGAGCTCTCTCATTTAGCCTCAAGGGCTGAGCAGTGGATCTCGGGATATGGGCTGCGCTTTACTGCTTCTGAGGCCTATAGCCAATTGCTCAGTAAGAACTTATACGAGCTAGCTGAATCTCCGATTCTGGGTGTGCAGTCTCTCTCGGAGTTTATGGATCGACGTTTTCAGCCAGCCATGGGTACCTGTATCTGGACCCAACGTAGATTAAAGGAGTTATCTGATCGCATTTCAAGAACAACGCAAACTTTGAGAACGCGTATTGAATTTGTGAATGAAGAGCAGACACAAAAATTACTCGCTAGTATGGATCAGCGAGCACGTTTGCAGCTGCGCTTACAGGAAACGGTGGAGAGTCTATCGGTCTTAGTGTTAACTTACTATGCGGTGAGCTTGTTGGCCTATGTCGCCAAAGGCGGAAAAGAAGCTGGCTTTGCTATTCACCCCGAAATTGTTGCTGCAATTGCCGCCCCAGTGGTGGCGGTTATCTTCTTGTTCATTAGTAAGCGAAGACGTAAGCGAATTTCTGAGATGGGTAAATCTCTGTAGACACTAAAAAAGAGGCCTTGGCCTCTTTTTTAGTGAGCGTATTGACTTTTAACCTAAGCTATCAGCCCAGATATTGTGTGCCCAGCCCCAGGCATATACACCTTCGAGAGTTGATGGGGCCGGAGAGAGACCACCGGCACCATGGACTGGCTCAAAGGTTTTCTTTGCTGCGTTGTACTGATGGACGCTGGCAACGTGCACTACTTCTCGATCATTCACAAAGCTATAGCAGGTGTTAGTTAGGACGGGTGCTGGATTGACTTCCCAGCCGCTCAACTCCGCAACGATCGCTGCTGCTGCCACCTTGCCGTGCTGATTTGCCATATGGCCTGATTTTGGCATAGCCGGCGCAATTTGAATGGAGTCACCCAATACGTGGATATCTTTTTGAGCAGTTGATTCAAAGTTGAGGAAGTTCACATTCACCCAACGACCATTGGAGTTTGCCAATCCAGTCTTAATTGCGATTTCACCAGATGACATTTGTGGCAAAACATTCAGCACATCAGCCTTAACATCATCCTCAACTTCGAGTTTAAGTGTTTTGGTTTTTGCGTCCACGCCAACTACATTACTCTTTGGTCGGTACTCAATGATTCCGGCGTATTGCTCAGCCCAAACCTTCTTGAATAATGCCCCCTTAGAGGTCACATCTTGGTTAGCATCCAAAATTAATACCTTACCCTTAGGGTTGTGCTGCTTAAGGTAATTTGCTACTTGACAAGCACGCTCATAAGGGCCGGGAGGGCAGCGATATGGGGCCTCTGGAATAGTAATTGCAAAAGTACCGCCCTCACGCATGGCAGCGATTTGCTTATGTAGGGCAACTGTTTCTGGCCCTGCTTTCCATGCTTGAAGAGTTACGCCATCTTTGTTGGCTTGCGCAAGACCTTCAATACTTTTGAAATTGAGTGACACACCAGGAGATACGACTACTTTGTCGTAGCGTAAAGTTTTTCCGGAAGCGAGAGTCACCATTTTCTTATCTGGATCAATGCTACTCACACTATCTTGAATAATCTTGATGCCATGACGCTTACTCAATGTGTCGTAAGGGGAGGTAATTTCAGCTAAATTTCTTGATCCACCAATAACCAAATTAGACATTGGGCAAGAAATAAAAGAGGTATTGGGCTCAATCAGGGTTACTCGAGCAGTGTTGTTGGAGAACAAGCGCAAATACTTCGCAGCAGTTGCGCCACCATAGCCGCCACCAATCACTAGGATTTCTGCTTTTTGTAGATTAACTGCTTTGGCTTGGCTTGAAAAACCTGCAAGCAGGCCTAAGGCTGCAGCGCTCTGACCTATAAAATGTCGACGATCCATGGCGCCTCCTTATTGTTTCTTGCCAAGTTGATTGGCAATAGTATTGAGTTGTTCATCGGTATAGCCTTTTGCTAGTTGGGGCATGATCGTGCCCACTAGCGTGCCACCCTTATAAGCTTTGAGTTTAGTGAGCATCTCTTGGCTGGTGAGGTTATTGATGAGTGGCATACCACCATCAACTACGCCTTTGCCATCAGTGCCGTGACAATTGGCGCAGGTTGCAGCCAGGCCGCGTTTATAGAGTTGGTCGGCAGTTTGCCCAAGACTTAGTCCGCTCCACTGGCTCAAGCCAATCAGGGTGCTGGCCACCAAAATGGGTTTTAAATACTTCGTTCGCATAGGAATAGTCTCCGTCATACATACAGCTGTTCTAAGAATGATGCTAATAAACCCTATCTTAATCAGATAGGGTGGGGATTAGTGGTTTTACTTAGATGGATTTTTAATAAGCTTAGAGTCATAAACGAGGGTAATGACCTTAATAGTTTTTAGCATTTAACCCCAGGACCTATAAACTAGCGATATGCTTGGCTCTTTTACTTATCGAAATACATTTTTTATCCTACTTCTAGGCGTATTCACTTATCTATATGGTTTAGATAGTCGCTTTGCGCCCAAGAATGGTGATGAGTATCCCTACATGCATATCGTAAGGATGACTGCCGATGCTGGGGCTTGGTTACCTCTACAGTCTGAGATGGACGGCATCAAAAATACCAAACCACCCTTAGTATTTTGGGAGGGGATTGCTAGTACAAGCTGGGGGCGCACCTGGACACTCTTAGCACTACGTTGGCCTAGTGTTTTATATACCGGTTTAACGGCATTTTTCTTGTTTTTTGCCGTGGCTCGTTTCAGCGGCAAAAAACAGACGGGCTTGGTAGCAGCGCTAGTATGGCTTTCCTTTTTTGCGACCTATCGCTATGGCCGACCTTTTTTGACTGACCCCCCTGAGGTGTTTTGGTTGAGTTTGCCATTCTTTGCCTTGCTCTATTGGGGTAAAGCTGCCTTTGAATCCAAGCTTTTGTTCCCGGCGTTAGCTGGCGCTTCTTTTGGCATGGCATTGCTGTCAAAGTCTTTTGCTTATATTGTTCCAGCTGCATTTGCTTTGAGCTTGTTTTACTGGCGCTGGCGTGAGTGGAGCATCCCCAAGGTCTTACTGCAAGACTTATATAAAGTAATTTTGATTGTCATTCTGTCGTTGGCTGTCTTTGCTCTGTGGTTTGCGCTCGACCCATTTCCGGAGGCCGTCTGGAAAGAATTTGTGCTTGGTGAGAATGCGGGTAAGTTCGAGCCACGCAGCTCCAACTATCTTTTAGATTTAGTCCGTGGCGGCGACAGCATTTGGATGTTGGCTTTAACGACTCTTGCTAATGCTGGGTTATTTACCTTCGTATTGATTTCTGCATTAATGCAATGTTGGCGAGAGCGCCGTTTTATATCTCTTGAAGAAGGCTTGCTACTACTTTTGATATTAGCTTTTTTCATTGTATTTAGTTTGCCAAGCCAGCGCTCTGGCCGCTATCTATTGCCGGTGATGCCAGCATTTGCTGCATTGATTGCCGTGTACTGGGATCGCTTGCCTTTATGGGGATTTCGGATTGCATTGGTTTTGCAGCTGATCTTATTTTCTGCGCTCACTTGGGTTGGGGGTAACTTACAGCTATCAAACTTCTTGGGTCAGACCAGCATCTGGAATTATTCTCCTTGGCACTGGGGATTTATGGGAACCTCAATTGCCTTAATACTGCTCGGCATATTCAATCGAGAGCGTAGCAAGACGATCGCTTTGGCTGGATGCTTTCTATGCTACTGCGCGCTAACTAGCAGCCTATCTCCTTTGGAGGGTTCTTTGGGTCGGTATTCACAAAGCACTATTCAGGATGTTGCAGGAAAAGATGTTTGGGTGCCTTGTGACTACCGAGCCAAGGATGAGGAGTATCGACTCTTATTGCCGGGGGCGGTATTGCACGGATATTTGGCAAAGGATGCTGGCCAAATTAATTTGCTGACTAGCGCTTACCCATTAGTAGCGGTGCAGTCGCCGATAGGTGCGGAGCTCGCACTATGTGAATCTTGCAAGGTAGTGGGTAAGCGTATGGAAATGCGAGCCCGTCATTCAGATGCTGAGATTCAGGCGATACTCAGAGGTCATATTGGAGAGCACCTATTTGTGAATGAATATTTAATTTCTACGCCAACAACGATTGAGTTGCCATTGGTGGGTAAGGATGCTTGTCGATGAGTCGTGTGATTGCTTTTTGTTTTTTATTGCTAGCTTCAGTACTAGGCTACTTACACATTGATAGTCGTCCTGTGTGGGCACCATTTGCAGGTGATCACCCTGTGTATAGCGCAAGCCAATCGGATGAGGCTTTAGAGCCAACTGAGCTCAGTAAACCGGTAAAGAATCTCAAAAATACTGCGCCCGTAAAACTCGCTCCACCAAGTCTGCGGATCGATTGGCTGCCTGATACCGAAGCCCCATCAGTACATGCGGCCTCATTAATCTCACTCAAGGATGGTGGAGTGAGAGCTTTCTGGTTTGCGGGAAGTCGAGAGGGTGCGCCAGACGTAGTTATTAATACATCCGTTTTTGATCCCCATACATTCAGATGGAGTGCCCCTACTGTTGTAATGGATCGCGTCAGTGCAGAGAAGGGGCTGTCCCGCTATATTGCCAAGCTAGGTAACCCCGTGCCGGCAAGAATGGCTGATGGTCGCATGCAGTTATTTTTTGTGACTGTATCTATTGGTGGTTGGGCAGGCAGCTCAATATCTTCAGTGATTTCAGATGATGAGGGTTTAACTTGGGATCGGCCTCAGAGACTCATTAGTTCTCCATTGATTAACCTGAGCACCTTGGTGAAGTCTCCAGCGCTTACATTTGCGGATGGACGTCTTGGTCTGCCGGGATATCACGAGTGGATTGGCCGCTTTGGTGAGTTCCTTAGAATTGAGGCGAGTCAGGTCATTGATAAGCGACGTATGAGTTCGGGTAGAGGGGCGATTCAGCCTGTTGTCTTTACTGATGGACAGCAAGAGGCAAGTGCTTTTTTTCGCCAAACTCGATCAAGCTCTCAGCCCAAGCAAATTCCGGTCAGTGAAACTAGGGATGCTGGGCAGTCTTGGTCAATCGCAAAAGATCTTGAGATTGCTAACCCCAATTCTGCTGTTGCAGCGCTCACTCTAGTCAACGGTACTAGATTGATGGTGCTCAATAATATTGAGGCAGGGCGCTATCGCCTGGTAATGGTGATGCGTGAATCAAACTCCACCCAATGGAAGGTGATACAGGTAGTTGAAGATGATGAGTCCTTGGTCAACGATCTGCATCGAGAGTTCTCCTATCCGTATTTAATTTCCGCCAACGGCCAAGATGCTCATCTTGTCTATACCTGGGATAGAAAAAAGATTAAGCATGTTTATTTCCCAGTGAACTGGTTCAAGCATGCTAGCAATCTCAAGGAAAAGGAAGTGCAATGATGGTCTCATACTTACAAATCATCGCTTTACTTGAGATGTCGCTTACTTGTGCGGTAGTGCTCATTATTCTCTTGCAAAAAGTATCCAAAACAGAGATCCCATTTGCAATCCGCTTGGTTGCAGTCTTCTTGCTCGGGAATCTACTCTTCTGGCCATTGGGGATGTCGCTTGAATTACCTTTATCCGCCTACGTGCGCGGTGTTACTGGTGAACTTAGTATTGTGACTATGCTCTTGCTGTGGAGCTCCATACTGCCTGCCGCTAAAAAGACGCCGTTTGGATTTAAAGTGCCATTGGCGCTGATTGCGATTGCGTTCTATCCTTTGGCTCTTGGTGTCGGAATGATCGACCCTTATGCATGGGGTTATGGCTCTATTGCATTCTTAATTACCGTTATTCTCTTTGCCATTGTTTGCGGTCTGGCTGGTTGGACCAAAGGTGTTTGGATTATTTCTTTTGCGATCATTGCCTGGTCGGCTCATTGGCATGAATCTGCCAACCTTTGGGACTATCTACTAGATCCCTTCTTGGCGATCTGGGCCCTGATCGCCATTTCAAATGCGATTTATCTCAAGCGTCGTGAAAAGGCGCAGTCAGGCTATCTGTTTAGGGCGGGCTGATGATTGCTTAGATGGTTACTCTGTAAATTTTAGGTAACAAAAAAGCCAGCAGATCGCTGGCTTTTTTGTTGACTGTTATTCCAAGAATTAATCTGGAATATTAGCTTTACGGATGACTGGACCCCAGACGTTGATTTCTTTCTCAAGATGATCTTTGAGGCCTTTGGAAGATACTTTATCCATTGACACAATATCAATATTGGAATCATTCAAACGTTTTTGAACATCAGGGGAGTTCAACGCCTTCTTGAGGGCGGCATTGAGTTTGTCCAAGACTGGTTGTGGAAGACCTTTTGGAGCATACACACCGTGCCAAACTTTAACTTCAAAGCCTTTGAGGCCCTGTTCGTTCAAAGTTGGAACGTTAGGAATTGCAGGCAAACGCTTCATGGTTGTTGTACCAAATGCTTTTACACGACCATCCTTGATGTAAGGAATAGTTTGTGTAGTTTGGTCGCACAAGAGGTCAACCTGACCGCCCAAGAGGTCTGTCAAAGCAGGGCCAGTTCCTTTGTAAGGAATATTGGTCAACTTAACACCTAAACGACTTTGGAACAGCAGGCCACACAGTTGTGACACTGCGCCAGGACCAGCGTTAGCCATAGTCACTTTTGAGCCGTTAGCCTTGATGTAGGCTTCGAGTTCTTTGAAGTTGTTTGCTGGCAAATCTTTTTTACCGAGCAATACCATTGGAACGTCCGCCACTTGACCGATGTAATCAAAGCTGGTCATTGGATCGTAAGGGAGCTTGTCGTACAACGCTTGCGCTGTAGCCATACCCATGTGGTGAATATAGATCGTGTAGCCATCTGGAGCTGCGCGAGATACCTTAGTTGTGGCAATTGTGCCGCCGGCACCAGGTACGTTTTCCACAACAACTGTTTGACCGAGTGCTTGACCCATTGGCACTGCAATTAAGCGCGCGATAGAGTCAGTTGGTCCACCAGCTGCAAAAGGAACAATCAAGGAAATGGATTTTGTTGGCCAGTCTTTTTGGGCTGATGCAATATTGCTGCCCAATAAAGTGCTGGCGCTCACAACTGCAGCAATTCCAGCGAAAAGGGTTTTCTTTAATTTCATTTAAGTCTCCGTTAATGTTTGAAGCAGAATGATTTTGCCACTTTTAATAACTATCGGCTTCAGGGTTTACCAGCAATGGCTAGGGTTCTTTGGGCTAATAAGACGACTGGACGGTCAATCATGCGACCATCTAGCTTGACCGCGCCACCTTTAGATGCTTTGTCGGCCTCAATGACGCGATGCGCCCAAGAGACCTCGGCAGCAGTAGGCATAAAGGAATCCTTAACCAGGGAAACCTGCTTTGGATGAATACAAAGCTTGCCACCAAACCCCATTCTTTTGGCGCGTTCAGCATCATCTGTGATGCGCTCAATATTGTCGGTAGAGGGGGTAACCCCATCAATTGGAGGGGCAATTTGAGCCAGGCGGGATGCCAGCACAATCTGAAAGCGCGCTGTTTGCAGTTCAGTTTCTTGTGCGTCACACACCATCCCTAGGTCAGCCTGTAAATCAATATTGCCTAAAGCCAGACGTAGGACTTGTTCAGAGTTTGCAATTTCATTGA
The DNA here is from genome assembly GCF_002281105.1 of Polynucleobacter sp. 35-46-11. Lineage (NCBI taxonomy): Bacteria > Pseudomonadati > Pseudomonadota > Betaproteobacteria > Burkholderiales > Burkholderiaceae > Polynucleobacter > Polynucleobacter sp. 35-46-11. The sequence goes on along the minus strand of NZ_NCFJ01000002.1, from coordinate 16,170 downwards.
GGCGATCAAGACCAATGGCAGTCTCAATCATTGGAATGATTGCTGTATTTGGCAGGATTTGTGCTGCACCATTAATTTGGTCGAGGGATTCACTCTTTGGAATAAGTATGCATGCCACATCCAACTCTTGGACCAAGATCAGGTCTGCCGCATAAAAATGACTGCCAGGAGAATTCGAGCGAATGATCAGTCGCTTTATTTGCTCTGCAGTAAATGTAGGCCAAGCAGCTCGTATTGCTGCTCGGGCCGATTCCTTATCTTCCTCAGCTACCGCATCCTCTAAATCGATGATCACGCCATCAGCACCACTATCGAGCGCCTTGGTAAAACGCTCTGGGCGTGTTCCGGGAACAAATAAGAAGGTGCTACTAAAGCCGATGGGTGTATCAAGTGGGTTCATGTGTAGGGTTTTATTGAATATGAAGCAAAGAAGAAAACAAGCGGCTGACAGTTATGAGATTAATAGACCTATCTTGGCCTCTTTGCGAATATTCCACAAGCGTTCAATTGCGATACTCATCTCGCTTGGCGTTGCGCCACCGCTAAATGCAGCTAGTCGCATAGCTTTATCCGTAATCTCAGCGCGACTAAGTGTATTTCCAGGATCGCCCTTAGGTTCATCAACGCGACCCTCTAAGACATCACCATTCTGTAAATACAATTTGACTTTACCGATCCAGCGTTGGGGATAAGCGCTATCGACTTCTGGATCTAAGATCATGGTGACGCGATCACGGAATGCGCAAATCACTTGATCATGAAAATGTTGATCAAACTCTTGTAGACCAGCAAATCGATAGTGAGCAATTAAGGCTAATACAGTCCCCATCGAGAACTTAGATTGGTGCACGGTGGCTGGATCAGTTACTGGGCCCAATACATCAATTGCACCTTGATGAACTAAGGTTTCTACTTTAGCGATATCATTAGGCTTGAGATGGTGCTTCAGCATGACTTGTAATAAAGCATCTGCAGCAGGGTGAGTATGGCGACATGAGGCGTGATACTTAAAGCTCGTCTCAGCAATAGTCCAGCGACTACCTAATCGATCAATTAACTTGCTAGGGTCTGCATCACTGGACATACCAGCCGCCAAACCTTGTTTGCCTTCCAAAATATGTTCAGCACCAGTGAAGCCCGATTGCGCCAAGTAGGCTGACATCAAGCCGGTTGAGGAGGCATGCGCAGTATGGAGTTGCTTGGAGTCGGCGGCATCGCGTAGGAATTCCCAGAGGCCGGCGGATTGTGTGCCCGCAGAACCAAAGGCATGCAGCATTTGGTTTGGGTTGAGTTTGAGAAGATGACCTACAGCAGCGGCAGCTGCTAGGGTGCCAGCAGTACCTGTGGTGTGAAATGTTTTGTAATGCGAGCGACCCAAAAATTCACCAACCCGAATGCCGACTTCATAGCCCACAACAGTAGCTACTAGAAGATCTTCCCCTGAGGCGCCAATTGTTTGTGCTGTTGCTAGTGCCGCAGGAAATACCACGGTAGCTGGATGAAAGACGGAGCCATTGTGAACATCATCTTGTTCAGCAACGTGGGAGGCTGCTGCATTTGCCAGTACAGCCAAGAAAGGGCTCGAGCTCTTGCGGCTAATCAGGATTTCAGCGGAGCCAGGATTGGCCGCATTAAAGCCGCCCATGCTTTGCGCAAACTGAGTGATGGTCTCTACTGGACGCGAACCTTTACCAGCAATTGCAGAGCCAAACCAATCAACCAGTAAATCCTCAGTACGCGCAATGACTTCTTCGGGAATGTCACTAATTGTTAATTCAGCAGCAAATGTGGCTAAGGCTTTGGATAAATGCGAAGTAGTCATTGATAAAAATTCCCTAAACTAAAACTGCAGTGGCTTGCATGGTGAGCCAGCCTTCATGATCTTCGGCCCATATGGAGATTGTTTTTCCGGAAGGATCTTTCTCGAGATCGGGTTTGGCGCTGACTTTAAAGATATTGATATCAAAGGTTGGGCGAATGGCGCGGAATTCAAAGTTCTTTAACTTACAGCCCGGAATGCTTTGACGCACAAGATCAACTAAGAGAGTTGCGATTAATGGGCCGTGAACAATTAAGCCAGGGTAGCCCTCTACCTCGGTAACGTATTGGCGATCGTAATGAATGCGATGGCCATTAAATGTCAGTGCTGAGTAACGAAATAACAAGACATCATCAGGAGTAATTGTTTTGGACCAGGTGGCACCGGTGGGTGCGGGTGTGGGTGCAACTGGCTTGTCATCGGGTCCTGGTGCATCGCGATACACAATGTCGTGCTCTTCAATGAGAGCAAGGCCATTCTGATTGGAAATTTCATGTTTCACCAATACAAAAATGAGATCACCAGTACGACCTGCTTTGTGTGTCACAGATTCGATTCTAGAGACACGTTCGATTTCATCTCCAACAGCAAGTGGAGCTAGCCACTCAACTCGACTACCTGCCCACATGCGGCGCGGCAGTGGTACGGGGGGCAAAAAGCCGCCACGCTTAGGATGGCCGTCAGGACCGATTTCTGATTGAAGGGCGCAGGGCAAGAAGTAAAGCCAATGCCATAGCTCTGGCAGAATGGTTCCGTCGTTGGGGGCAGGATCGGGTCGATCCAGCGTTGCCGATAAAGCCTTGACGGGCGCTGCTGTAACAATATCTTGAAGGATCTCGGTTTTACCGAGCCATTCTTGAAGATGGGTGATAGTTTGAGGTTCGATTCGCATAACTTACATTATGCCAATTTCGGCTCCAAAAGCGGTGAGCTTAGGTTAATAAAGTAGTTAGTAAATAACTCAGCAAGCCAGCCAGAGCTGAACCAGTCAAAACGCTGATTACCCCTTTTTGAAATTTAAAAAGTGCTAAGCCTGCAAGTAGGGTAATTACAATCGAAATCCAAGAAATTGAGCCACCAAGCCCATGCGGAAAAAAGACGTGGTAAGCAAAGAACAGGCCTAGGTTTGCGATGACGCCCACCACTGCAGCCGAGATTGCAGTGAGAGGTGCGGTGAAGCCGAGTTTGCCATGGGTGGATTCAATCAGTGGACCGCCGACCAGCACCAGGAAAAACGAAGGCAGAAAAGTAAACCAGGTTGCAACACAGGCACCAAGCACGCCAAACCAAAATGGATTGCTGTACCCGATTAAATGTTGGATGTGGCCAGCCAAGTAGCCAACAAAAGCCACCACCATGATGAGTGGTCCAGGGGTTGTTTCTCCAAGCGCTAAGCCATCCATCATTTGACCAGCACTGAGCCAATGGAATTGATCTACAGCACCTTGGTATACGTAAGGCAGAACTGCGTAAGCACCGCCAAACGTTAGAAAGGCTGCTTTAGTGAAAAACCAAGCGATTTGCGGGTAAAGTGTTTTCCAGCCAAAAAACAAAGCTAAAGCAAAAAACGGAATGAGCCAGAGTACTGAAACGACCGAGCTATGTAATGCGAACCTCTTTTTGGAAAACTTGGCATGTTCTGGAGTTGGCGTGTGATCATCAATGATTGCAGCGAAATGAGTCCCACTGACTTTATTGTGAGCAGCAGTTTGTTGAAAATATTCTGGATAGCGCCTACCGCCCCAGATACCAATCAAGGCAGCACAAACAACAATGATTGGAAAGGCAAGATTGAGAATAAAGATAGCTAAGAAAGACCCAAGCGCAACCCAGCGCAATGCTTGATTGTGAATCGTGCGCTTACCAATGCGAACTGCAGCATGAAGAATGATGGCGGTAACGGCGGGTTTGATGCCAAAAAAGATGGCGGCAATCCAGGGCACTTGGCCAAAGGTGAGATAGACCCAGGATAAGCCGATCAAAATAAAAAGAGAGGGTAGAACAAAGAGGGTGCCGGCTAAGACGCCACCCCAAGTTCGATGCATGAGCCAGCCGATATAAGTTACCAACTGCTGAGCCTCGGGTCCCGGTAACAACATGCAATAGTTCAGTGCATGTAAAAAGCGCCGCTCAGAAATCCAACGACGCTTCTCAACAAGTTCTTGGTGAAGGACTGCGATCTGACCTGCAGGCCCACCAAAACTAATAAAGCCAAGCTTGGCCCAAAACTTCAAGGCCTCGCGAAATGGAACACTCAAACTTCTTCCATTCCGCCAACAACTTGGCTAAATCCATTATCAACATAAATAATTTCAGCGGTGATGCCGTTTGCCAAATCAGACAATAAGAAGGCAGCGGTATTGCCCACATCATCAATAGTCACATTGCGACGCATTGGGGCGGTTTGTTCAACTGCATCCAGGATCTTGCCAAACCCTTTAATGCCTGCAGCAGCCAAAGTTTTAATCGGACCAGCAGAAATGCCGTTAGCACGAATACCTTTGGGCCCAACTGAGCCGGCAATGTAGCGTACAGAGGCTTCCAGAGATGCTTTGGCAAGACCCATGGTGTTGTAGTTAGGAACGTTACGCAAACTACCGAGGTAAGTCAGCGTCAACAAGGAAGACTTGTCACGCAACATTGGCAAAGCTTCTTTTGCCATTGCTGGGAAGCTGTAAGCGGAAATATCGTGGGCGATTTTGAAGCCTTCACGAGATAGGCCATCTAAAAAGTCACCGGCAATGGCTTCGCGGGGGGCAAAGCCGATTGCGTGAACAAAGCCATCAAACTGAGGCCAAGTTTTTGCTAAATCCTTGAAGAGAGCTGAAATCTGCTCGTCGCTACCAACGTCGCAGTCAAAAATCAGCTCGGTATTGAATTCTTTTGCAAAATCGACAATACGGTCTTTAAAGCGCTCACCAACGTAGGTAAAGGCCAGTTCAGCTCCTTCGCGGTGACATGCCTTGGCAATGCCATAGGCAATAGAGCGGTTGGAAAGAAGGCCGGTAATCAGAATTTTTTTGCCAGCGAGAAAGCCCATTTTATGTCCTTTGCTTCAAATGTAATTTGCTATCTACAATTGTTGCATATATGCCTATGCTCCCCGCTATCCGCCAAATCCCCACTTTGCTGCTCTTAGCCATTCTGGCTGGGGTGGCGGTCGGTTCAGCCCAAGGCGCCCAGGGGATCGCTCAGTACGGTAAACCCAAATACGCTGATGGATTTAGTCATTTTGACTATGTGAACCCCAATGCTCCCAGAGGTGGCACCCTGACTTTGCCTAACCCAGATCGCCGGACTAGCTTTGATAAGTTCAATCCATTCACGCTGCGGGGTGTGGCTGCCCCTGGTATAGCTCAACTGATGTTTGAGTCTTTGGCGGTGGGTAGTGCGGATGAGGTATCCAGTGCTTATGGCCTGATTGCAGAAGATATTCAAGTGGCAGCTGACAAGATGTCGGTTGTTTTTCGGATTCGGCCAGAGGCAAAGTTTTCAGATGGCAGTGCGATCTTAGCAAGCGATGTAAAACACAGCTTTGATACCTTGATGAGTTCGCTCGCTAATCCACAATTTAAAACGGTATACGCCGATGTGAAGCAGGCGGTAGTCGTTTCTGATCGCGTTATCCGTTTTGAATTTAAGAATCGCAATCCTGAGTTACCGGTGATGGTCGGTACCTTACCGGTGTTCTCAAGCAACTGGGGCAAGAAGCCCGATGGCACGATCACACCCTTTGACAAGTTGACCTTTGAATTGCCGATTGCAAGCGGCCCTTATGTCATCGAGTCTTACAAAGCGGGTAAGACGATGATTTTTAAACGCAACCCAAATTACTGGGCGGATCGAGGCGGTAAGACCCTCAATGTTCGCGTCGGCTTTTATAACTTTGATCGCGTGAACTACAAGCTCTACAGTGATGATGCTGTTCGTCTTGAGGCCTTCAAAGCAGGGGAGTTCGACGCACTGGTGGAATACCGTGCGAAAAATTGGGCCAAGAGTTATGTGGGCCCTAGATTTAATGATGGCACTCTGGAAAAGAAAGCTTTCTTAAATCACAACGGTGCAGGCATGCAAGGTTTTGCGATGAATGTACGCCGCCCGATTTTTCAGGATCCACGCGTACGACAAGCCTTGGGTTATGCGCTCGACTTTGAGTGGTTAAACCGCCAACTATTCTTTGATCAATACAGTCGCATCAATAGTTACTTTACGAACAGTGACCTGAGTGCGAATTTCGATGGCCCTCATAAACCCACTGAAGCAGAATTGAAGTTACTTAAACCCCTGAAGGCGCAATATCCAAAGTGGGTGCCTGATGCTGTCTTTGGCCCAATGCCCGCTGCACCTTCAACCGTTCCGCCGGATAGCTTGCGGCAGAACCTGCGCAAGGCGCGTGATTTGTTGGCTCAGGCTGGTTGGCAATACCGAGATGGTGCACTACGCAATATGCAGGGTGAGCCTTTCCGTTTTGAAATGGTCGAAGACGGTCCATTCTTCTTGAGAGTCATTTCTTCCTACGTACGTAATCTGGAGAAGTTGGGTATTCAGGTAGATATTCGGACGAGCGACTTCGCTTTGCATCAGAAGCGCATGGATGAGTACGATTTTGATATGACCACCATTCGTTTCCCAGACTCACAAAGTCCTGGTAATGAATTGTGGGATCGCTTTGGTAGTCAGGCTGCAAAAGAAAAAGGTTCTGACAATGTCATTGGGGTCCAGTCGCCAGTAGTGGATGCCTTAGTGGATGCAGTTGTGAAGGCTCAAACTCGCGAAGAGTTGCGTGCAGCCACCAGATCTTTAGACCGTGTTCTTTGGAATAGCTACTACGTGATTCCTCAGTGGTACAACCCGACGCACCGAATCGCGTATCGTAAAGAGATGCGCTATCCAGAACCGCCTTTGTATTACACCGCTGAGTCTTGGATTCTGCTCAATTGGTGGAAAGAGGGGGCGCGCTAATGCAAGGGCAAATGTGGTCTTATATTTTCAAGCGCATGCTCTTGATGATTCCCACCTTATTAGGCGTTTTAACGCTTACGTTTGCTGTGGTGCAATTTGTACCGGGTGGTCCAGTCGAGCAATTAATGCTCGAGCTCAAAGGCAAGGGTGATGCTGCAGTTAGCGGGGCAGAGTCTTCTGGTGGCGGCAGCAACTATCGTGGTCGTCAAGGTGTAGATGCTGAGCGTTTAGCTGAGGTTAAGGCTTTATATGGTTTTGATAAGCCGCCTGTAGAGCGTTACTTCATGATGCTTAAGCGCTTTGCACAATTTGATTTAGGCGAGAGCTACTATCAACATCAAAGTGTTTGGCAGTTGGTGGTTTCTAAATTACCGGTATCTATCAGCATTGGTCTGTGGACCTTCTTTCTCACGTACTTGGTGTCGATACCCCTGGGGATTGCTAAGGCGGTTAGAGATGGTTCTCGTTTTGATGCGATTACCAGCACGATGATTTTGGTGGGCTACGCCATCCCCGGATTTGTTCTGGGCGTTCTATTGCTGGTCATCTTTGGCGGTGGTAGTTTCTTGCAAATCTTTCCACTACGTGGTCTTACTTCAGACAACTGGAGTGAGCTGAGCATGATGGGTAAGGTAATGGATTATTTGTGGCATTTAGTTTTACCAATTACCGCTTCCGTTTTGGGTAGTTTTGCAGTCATCACGATGTTGACGAAGAATTCTTTTTTGGAGGAAATTCGTAAGCAATATGTATTAACTGCAAGAGCTAAAGGACTCACTGAACAACAAGTCCTTTGGAAGCATGTGTTCCGCAATGCCCTCTTACCTCTAGTGACAGGATTTCCAGCGGCATTCATTGGTGCCTTCTTTACTGGTTCGCTGTTGATTGAAACCCTTTTTTCTTTGGATGGATTGGGCTTGCTTTCTTACGAGTCGGTGATGCGCCGTGACTACCCAGTGGTTTTTGGAACGCTGTATCTCTTCACCTTGATTGGCCTCTTTACTAAGCTGATTTCTGATCTTTGCTATGTCTACATTGACCCACGCATTCAGTTTGGCGCGGGGGGTGGCTCATGAGTCGCTGGCATCGTTTTAAAAATAGTCGTATGGGCTATGCCAGCCTCTGGATCTTCATGATCTTGTTTGGACTCTCTATGTGTGCGGAACTAATTGCCAATGACAAGCCTTTAGTCGTTCGCTATCAGGGCAAGTTTTATTTCCCTATTGTGAAGTCACAGCCTGAGCGAGTGTTTGGCGGTGACTTTGCAACGCCAACGGATTTTTTAGATCCAGATATTCGTCGCAACATTACAAGCAATGGTAATTGGGCAATTTATCCACCAATCCCTTATAGCTATGAAACGCTCAACTACTTTTCAAAGGTGCCTAACCCCGCTCCACCATCTTTTGATAACTGGCTAGGAACAGATGATCGCGGGCGCGATGTCTTGTCACGTTTGATTTATGGCTTCCGACTATCCATTCTGTTTGGTTTGGCGCTCACCATTGTTGGGGTGAGTGTTGGCATCATCACCGGATCTTTAATGGGTTTCTTTGGCGGTAAGTTTGACCTTATTTCTCAGCGCTTGATTGAGATTTGGTCGGCAATGCCGGAGCTGTATTTACTCATCATCTTTGCCTCCATCTTTAATCCTAGCATTTGGCTCTTAATTATTTTGTTAGCGGCATTTGGTTGGATGGGCTTGTCTGACTATGTGCGTGCAGAGTTTTTCCGCAATCGTGCTTTGGAGTATGTTCGCGCAGCCCGAGCATTGGGTTTAACGAACCTGCAAATCATGCGCCGTCATATTCTGCCCAATAGCTTGACGCCAGTAATTACTTTCCTCCCTTTTAGAATGAGTGCGGCTATTTTGTCACTCACGAGTTTGGATTTCCTGGGTCTTGGTGTGCCTCCAGGAACACCAAGTCTTGGAGAGCTTCTCTCTCAAGGTAAAAGTAATTTGGATGCCTGGTGGATTTCACTATCGACCTTTGTAGTTTTAGTAGCCACCTTACTTTTGCTCACCTTTATGGGTGAGGCTTTGCGAGATGCTTTTGATTCTCGTAAGTCAGGCGCCATGAGTGGAGGTCGTTCATGAGTGCACCTTTACTTTGTTACGAAGACTTCTCAATTTCTTTTGGTTCGGGTCGGCGTGAAAAATTTGCCGTTAATCATCTTGATCTCGAGATTGGAGTAGGAGAGCGAGTTGCTTTGGTTGGAGAGTCTGGCTCGGGTAAGACGCTTACTGCTTTAGCACCACTCCGTCTTGAGCCTGAGGGCGCCAAAACATCGGGCCGAATTTTGTGGAGCGGCAAGAGTACAAGTGTGAGCAATCAACCAGTCAATTTGCTGGATTTACCAATACAAGATATTCGTGAGATCCGTGGTTGTGAGATTGCGATGGTGTTTCAGGAGCCGATGACTGCGCTCAATCCATTATTTACTATCGGCAATCAAATTGTTGAGGCAGTGCAGATATATCAGCCCTTAATCTCTAAGGCGGATTGCATGTCTGCGGCAATTGATTTGCTCAAGAAGACTGGTATTCCACAGTCAGATAAACGCTTTCACTCTTATCCGCACCAGTTATCAGGCGGGCAGCGTCAACGCGCCATGATTGCAATGGCCTTGGCCTGCAAGCCAAGATTGTTGATTGCTGATGAGCCAACGACTGCCTTGGACGTTAGTCTGCGTTTGCAGATTTTGGATTTACTGAAAGAGTTGCAAGAAGAGTCGAAGGACCATGGTGGCATGGCGATTTTGTTGATCACTCACGATCTCAATTTGGTAAAACATTTTGCTCAACGTGTTGCTGTATTAAACCAAGGCAATCTCATGGAGGTGGGCCCTATAAAACAGGTCTTCGAGCATCCAGAGAATGCCTATACCAAGGCTTTAGTAAACAGCGCGCCCGTACGTGATTTAGCACCAGTAATGCCCTTGGCACCAGTCTTACTGAAGGCAGAGGGTCTATCGGTTTCTTACCCGGGCATGGAGTCTGTTGCTTGGTTTAAAAAATCTCCACGTCATCAAGTACTGCGTAAGGTTGGCTTTGAGCTTAAGCAGGGTCAGACCATCGGCGTGATTGGTGAGTCTGGCTCCGGTAAGACCACTTTAGGTATGGCGGTCTTGGGTTTGTTAGGTGATTCTGCTGCGCAGATCACGGGTGCAGTGGATGTGCTTGGTCAGGATTGGCAAAAGCTTAAGCCCGCAGAGCGCCGCGCTATGCGCTCGAGTTTGCAAGTGATTTTTCAGGACCCTTTTGGCTCACTTTCTCCGCGTATGAATGTGATGCAAATTGTTTCAGAGGGTTTAGATGTGCACTTCCCAAATTTGTCTGCCGCGGAGCGCGAGTCCCGTGTCTTGGATATTTTGCGAGAAGTCGGAATTGATCGTTCTGCCCTTACTCGCTATCCCCATGAATTTTCGGGTGGGCAAAGGCAGCGTATTGCGATCGCGCGTGCTTTGATTCTGAAGCCGCTGATTTTGGTGCTGGATGAGCCTACTTCAGCCTTAGATGTGTCGATTCAAAAACAAGTGCTTGCTTTACTGACTGAGCTCCAGAAAAAATACAACTTGGCCTACCTCATGATCAGCCATGATTTGGCAGTCATTCGGGCGATGTCACATGAGGTGATGGTCCTCAAGGCAGGAAGGGTGGTGGAGTTTGGCGATACCGAGACTCTGATCCAGCACCCTCGCCAGATCTATACCAAAGAACTATTTGCAGCAGCCGAGCTGACCTGAGATTCGACTTAAACAGCCATTCAGGGCGCTAAATTGGTGCATTTACATCCAATAAAGTCAAATTTGCTATTAAAAACAAAGAGTTATCCCAAGGGCTAGCATTTGGTGAAATAGCCCTTCTTTGTTAGAATGAAATGATGTCACTTCAAAAAGACCTCTTGCCAACGCTGTCTAAGCAAATGCCGATAGCCGCGCTGATTGCATTGATATTTGTTGCGAGCCCAGCATTGGCGGTGGATGCCACTCCTGAAGTCGCAAAAGACACATCTGCAGAAGTGGCTAAAGAGGTTCCCAAGCAAAGCATGTTTCAAGCTGGCAAGTCCTACTTTGTTCGTGCGTCTGATCGCTTAGCGGATTCCGTTACTGGCAAATCAGATGAGTTGATTAACCGCGCTATGGAAGTCATTGGTGTGCGTTATCGCTGGGATGCGGAGTTGCCGCAATCCGGTTTGGATGGCAGTAGTTTTGTTGGATATGTCTTCAAAGACAAGTTAGGTTTCTTGCTGCCGCGTAAATCCACTCAGATGAGTCGTGTTGGCAAACCAATTACTCGCGAAGAATTGCAACCTGGCGACTTGGTGTTCTTCAACACCATGCGTTTAACTTTCTCTCATGTCGGCATTTATGTTGGCGACAATAAATTTATCCATTCCCCATCGAAGGGTACCAGCGTACGTGTCGATGATCTTGGTAGTCTCTACTGGGACAAGCGTTTTGATGGTGCGCGCCGTTTAGATGGCAGCGACAACTTGGGTGATGCCGAGCGTCATGAGTTGTTAAATGAAGTAAATAAGCTCAAGCGCAAATCTCGTAACCTCTAATTTTTTCTTTAGAAGCTTGCGGCTAGACCAATAGACGTTCCTCGGACGTTCTGTCCAAATTGATAGCGAAATACCAATCTCACTCGACTAAACATTGGGTCGGATGCGCTTCTATCAACTTCAAATCCCGTACCCACAGAGGAGAGGGAGTCAAATCCTAGGGCGCCACGCAGTTGGCCTAGAAACTCTGTGTGAGCTAATTCAAAGACAGCCCGTAAAGGTCTCTCCAGCACCGTGAGTCGAGTGGGGTATCTAGCTCGAGCCCACAAGCCCAAGCTTTGTGAATCTGCGGAGCCTTGAACTGCGGCCGAACTATCAAAAGTATTGATGGCGATATTGGTGTAACGCAATTCGGCATCATATTCGCGCTCCGGTTTGTAATCCTCATAGTCCAGCATTAATGAGCCACCGGTGCCATAAGCATTCATACGGCCGCCATTTAAAAACTGCAGGTCCACTCCTGTTTTATTTTCTATGATGCGACCTGCAATAGAGAGATCGCTCTCTACATGACCGAGCATGATGTTGGCGATCGGACGAATACGTAAGTTGTCAGTTAGCGGGAAGTCCCAGCCGATACCGCCTGTGCCAGTGATGCCAGTCCATTTGACGGGTACGGTGACACTCGAGTTACCTATGCCATCAGTAAAGGTTGGGTCGTAGCGATTAAAGGCAATCGTTCCTTCAAGATAGAGTGGGAAGTTGGCGCTAATGCGGTCGCCACCACCAAGGGAAATCATCTGTAAATTTTGATTTTCTCCGCCCTTATCGGTGATTGATAGAGATCCAGTTGTGACATCTGGAGTGAGCGAGTAACCTGTGATCGTCATGAACGCATCGGTGCGCTTTTTGAGGTAATTGTTAACTCCAGCCGTAAATTGACCTCCCGCCTGAGCCTGGGCATAATGCACTTGAACTGCGATTGATAGTGCAATGAAAAATTTAAGGAGATTGGCGTTAGATTTCATAAACAATTGCACCGAATCCTAAATCAATGCCTACTTCTTGGGAAGCTAGCTCTAGGGCTAGCCTCGAAGTTTTTCTTTCAGGGCGGACATTTGCTCTTGGGCTGCGACTTCGCCAGCGAGAATTGCCGCATTTCTGGATTTAAATTCGCTACTACTCATTTGCTTGAGGTGGGGTGTAATCACGATGTCAGCACTCTTCAGTTCATACTGATTAATACTTCGCTGCATGATAGATATGGTTTGTTGCATGACACCAAAGGTTCCGCTGGCATCTTGATGAACGGGCTCTGAAGAGATGTTGACCGCAATCACCAGTGTTGCGCCCATCTGCCGGGCGTAACTGACTGGGACAGGGGCAACCAAGCCGCCATCAACATATTCTTTGCCGCTAATCACTGCAGGCTGGAATACGCCTGGAACGCTACATGAGGCACGCACTGCCAGACCTGTATTGCCAGAGCGAAACAAAATGCCTTTGCCCGACTGCAGCTCGGTCGCCACAATACCCAGAGGAATGCGCATTTGCTCGATCGATTTATTTTGCACTTCACGATTGACCATGTTCTGAAGGGCATCCCCTTTAATGAGGCCACCAAATCTTCCGGCAAAAGGGAGCCCCCAGTCAGCAATCGTAGCTTCATCCAGATTTAAGGCGAGCCGATTTAAGTCATTGCCGGTCGCCCCCGAGGCAAGTAGCGCAGCAATAACACTACCTGCGCTGCTGCCGACCACGATATCGGGCCGAATGCCCTGAGCCTCTAAGGCCTTAATGACGCCTATGTGCGCAAAGCCTCGGGCTGCTCCCGCACCCAGTGCTAAGCCAACTACAGGCTTACGGCCGCTCATTAAGCTGCACCCTGCCAGGCTTGAGCCCCCAATCAGGGCGCCTAAGCCAAGGCCTAGACCCAGAAAACGGCGTCTAGTATCCATATCGGTTGATAAGAGTGGGGATAGGGCTGTATTTACTTGCATGTGGCTATTGTATTGAGCCTCCCTTATAATGGGCGAACGGTGAGCGAAAAAGACTTCGTTTCAGCGCGGGCAGCTCCTTAGGGATTTTTGGGGATGAATTGTCCGTAGTAGCTAAATAGCGCCACCAGAACACCACCAACCCATTATTGAAATACATTTTTATAGCTCATCAGGTAATTGCCTGATAGCCCGAATTTTATGGATGATCACAATAAACGCGTAATTGAAACAGCTCTCTTGTGCGCGCAAGAACCATTGACAGTTGCTGATCTGACGCGTTTATTTGCTGAAGACATGGCCTCTGGCGAAATTGAAGATGCTCTCGTAGAGCTTCAAAAAGCCTGGGAAGATAAAGGCATGGAGTTGGTGCATATTGCGACTGGCTGGCGTTTTCAGAGTCGCTTATCGATGCGTGAATATCTCGATCGCTTAACTCCGGAGAAGCCTCCAAAGTATTCTCGTGCGGTGATGGAAACCCTGGCAATTATTGCTTACCGTCAACCCGTTACTCGTGGCGAGATTGAAGAGATTCGTGGTGTTGCGGTCAGTAGCAATGTAATGAAGCAGTTAGAGGATCGCGGTTGGGTTGAAGTGATTGGTCATAAAGAGACTATTGGTCGCCCAGGTTTATATGCCACTACCAAGCAATTCTTAGATGATTTAAGTCTTACCAATTTACAAAGCTTGCCAATGCTAGAAGATGCTGCGCCGATGGCTGCAGCTGAGCACTTAGGTCAGGCGGTAATGGAGTTTGATCCGAGTGCTACGGTTGAAACCGTGATTGAGTTGGACGAAAACGGTCAGCCGATCGTTCAGCCGACAAGCGAAGAATCGATTGCCCAAGAAAATATCGAACAGACAAGTGAAGAAGTAGAAGAAGTTACTCCAGAGCCTGAAGACCAATCAGACGAAACAAAATAATTATTAATGACAAGTCATAACGAAAACGATTCATCTCCGATTAAGCCTACATCGGATAACTCTCCTGCTTCTGAATCTGCATCTAATCATGCAGAGGGTGCGAAGGGTGAGGGGCGCGAGGGCGGTCAGCGTCGTCCGCGTCGTCAGGGCGCAGGCGCTAGCAAGCACCCCTTTAATAAAAAGCGCCCATTCAATAAAGATCGGCCTCGTCGCGAGGGGGTTGAGTCTAGTGGTGCGCGTGAAGGTGGCAATCATTCATCTGCCAAGCTTGCACCCAATCCAGCAGAGAGCGAAGCTTTGTTTGCATCAGTTGTTTCCGGAGAATTTGACGCAGCATTAGATGCGCCTGAAATGGTTGAGGTTAAAAATCCTGATGGCCTAAATGAGAATGAGATTTCTCATCAGACTGGTGCTGAGCGTCGTGCACAACGTGTGCGTCATGATGATGATGCCGATACGCCTAGCGATGATGAGATGAGTAGTTTGCAATTTGCAAACATCGATGATTTGCCACTGAGCTTACGTGATGAGGTTTGGTCGGACTTAGATGGTTTGGACGACGAGGCTGATGACGAAGACACAGTCAAGTTGCACAAGGTATTAGCTGATGTCGGCATGGGATCGCGTCGCGATATGGAAGACTTGATTATTCAAGGGCGCGTATCCGTGAATGGACTACCAGCCCATATCGGCCAACGTATCGGGCCAACGGATCAAGTGCGCATTAACGGTAAGCCGGTACATCGCAAAATTCAGACCAAGCCGCCGCGCGTGATCATGTATCACAAGCCTTCTGGTGAAATCGTGAGTCAGTCGGATCCAGAAGGTCGTCCAACCGTATTTGATCGTTTGCCAAAGCCACGTCAAGGACGTTGGATTGCAGTAGGTCGCTTAGACTTTAATACTGAAGGTCTTTTGTTATTCACCACCTCTGGTGAGTTAGCTAATCGCTTAATGCATCCCCGTTATGGCGTTGAGCGCGAGTACGCTGTCCGTATTTTGGGTGATCTGAGTCAAGAAAATATGACTCAATTAAAGAGCGGCATTACCTTAGATGACGGCGAAGCTAAATTCTTACGTCTTTCAATGGGTGGTGGAGAAGGTGCGAACCGTTGGTATCACGTTGCTTTAACTGAAGGTCGTAACCGCGAAGTTCGCCGTATGTTTGAAGCGGTTGGTCATACGGTTTCTCGTTTGATTCGTACACGTTATGGCATCTTCTTGCTGCCTCCACGCTTGAGACGAGGCAAATGGGAGGAGATTGAAGCTGGCGGTATCTATAACTTGATGAAGTTTGCAGGCTTAAAAATGCCTCAGCCGCAGGACAAAGGCCGCAATCCGAATGCCCAAGGTCGCGATCACCGTTCGCCTGCTAGTGAGGACTTTCAGCCCGATCCAATGCAAACCTCAGTTTCTTATTGGGGTTCACGGGATGCCTTAACCCAGGCCAGTGGCCACGGTGCCTTAACCCATCAAAGCAGGGGTGGTAAACCTGGCGGTGGTGGTTCAGGCGAAGGTCGTGGCCCTTTCCGGGGTCGTACTCAAGGTGGTCGTCCAGGCGCAGGTGGTCAGAGCGGTCAAGGCGCGGGACAAGGTCAAAACCGCAATAAAGGCAAGAAAGTTCACCATGGACAGTCTGCTTTTGTAACGGCAAGCCCTCAAAGTCCGGGAAATGGTCCTAAGCGAGGAGCGCCAAAAGGGCGCAAACCCTTTAATAAAGGCCCTAGAAAACCCCGCAATCCAGGCGAAAGCTTCTGATTTCTATCGGTTTTCCTCTAAATCGGCTATAATTTTGGTCTTACAGCAGTTCGCTGCTGTTTTGAGTTGTTACCGACTGATGTTGCGATCAACGTAAGTCGGCCTGTTCTGAATTTCGAGAATATGGGCTTTGAAGCCCATTTTTTTTTGCCGTTTTGGATTGAAGGGTATTCGTGAAAGATCAGCGGATTATTTCTGCAGA
>NZ_NCFJ01000663.1:0-1215 GCF_002281105.1 Polynucleobacter sp. 35-46-11 | reverse complement strand
AATAGCCTGGGAAGAGGTGGTTTTCTGGGCAAAGATTAAAAGCAAATTCATTGAGCAATGCTCTTTTTTCAAAATTGCTCTGATGATGATTTTTAATAGCTGGATCAAAGTAAGGGCCGTACCCAGCCACACCAATGGCTTTGTCTACAGCCTCAAAAAGCATCTTGCGCGGCTCTAAAAGATGTGATGTGATCATCGCCGCTTTTTGAGGTCTTGCCAAGAATGCGTTTCCCAATGGTGCCTGCATTTGGTCAAGCGAGAGCAGGGCGCCATATCTGGGGTTGGTATTTCCAACAATGCCCTCATGTGACCAATCTACGAGCTCCATCCAATACGGTAGGCGCAAATGCTGGCTACTTTGCATGCCCAAATCAAATGAGATCGAATAGTCAGTTGCGAATATATCGTGCCGCAGACTCTCGCAAGTATGAAATAGGGTTAATGGCACACACTTGCGCCCATTGAGTTGTTTTTCAAGTGAGAGTGCTGGTGTGCGTAAAGGTTTTGGAAGCCAGCGGTACGGCTTGGTGTTGGGCTTATAAAAAGCACCGTAAATCAGTAGATCTGCGTCGCTAGGTTTGGTCCAGGCAATAGAGAATCCAACACTATTCGCAATTAATGGAAATAGGCCCTGAGCATAGTCATGTTGCGTTCCAAGTAGGGCAATGCGGACTGATTTCATGAAATTAGGGGCTGGTTTGGAGATCAATTGCAGAAGTCAAATGCGGACGTCAAGTACGGTATCGACAATGGTATCCTACCGTGAGCATAATCGCTAGGAAAAGAGTCTGTTTTGAGAGTTGGATTTCATACAAATCATTTGTCATTTCGGGGTGCCGAGATTGCAGTCTATGACTATGCATTCCACAACCAGGCTATCTTGCAAAATGAGTCGCTCGTTTTTTACAAAAGCAAGTACCAAAGCGAACCTACTGTTATTCAGAAGTTTGAGAAGCAGTTCAAGCTTTTTCCGTACCAAGACAATGCTCAATTGGCAAAAATTGCCGATCAAGAAAAGCTCGATTTATTCTACTTTATTAAGTCTGGTGAGCGTGACGGTGATGTAGTTGATACAGTCCCTTGTGCCATTCATGCTGTTTTTCCGACCAAGCCAGAAGAGTTTCACGGAGATAAATTTGCTTTTGTCTCCGAGTGGTTAGCCAAAGAATATTCCAATCAAAAACTGCCCTTTGTGCCGCACATGATTGATTTACC
>NZ_NCFJ01000093.1:0-9092 GCF_002281105.1 Polynucleobacter sp. 35-46-11 | reverse complement strand
CGATTCCTGTATCGGGAGGAGAAGCCACCGTTGCAGATAAGATTACTGTGCAGCAGACTGTCTTAACAGGCGCTGCTACTTATACGCTAGCTAATACGAAAGATGCCTACGTAGATGCTTTGCTTGGCGTTCGATCAATCAATGTTACCGCTACACTTTTTGGCGACCTTGTTGGTACATCTGAGAAGGAATCTATTTCCAAAACGACCTCCACAATTGATCCGATTATTGGTGCTAAGGGGCGCTACCGTATTGCAGACTCTAGTTGGTACATTCCTGCCTACGCTGATATTGGTAGCGGTGGTGGCACTACTAACCTAACATGGCAAGTAATGGCTGGCGTAGGTAAATCATTTGGTAGCTTGGTTGATGCTTCGCTAACGTATCGTGCGCTCTATTACGATATGAAAGCTGGTGGTGTTTTGCAAAAGACTACTATGCAAGGTCCTCAAGTTGCCATCACCTTTAAATTCTAATTGCCTCTAAAGATGCCTTATGAATCATTGCTCTAAAATTTTAGCCACTCTATTGCTAGTACTTTCTTGTGCAACTCCTGTGCTAGGTCAAGCTACACAAACGGGCAAATCTTCTGCTGTATCGGTGCCTGGCGGTGATGTGGATAAGGTCGGCATTGCCAAAAAATTGGCTAACCCAATCGCCAATATGATTTCAGTTCCTCTCCAGTATCAGTTCAGTCGAGGTGTTGGAAAAAATCAAGGTGGTTCAGAGCAAACTTTGCTGTTTCAACCAGTCATGCCATTTAATTTGGGTGGTGGCGATACTTTTATCGTTCGACCGATCGTAGCAGGTGTGAGAGAGACTAGTGTTCAAAATGCAGCGGGCCAATCATTTTCAGGTTATGGTATTGCAAGTGTTACGCTCGAATCCTTTTATGCGCCCAACACTAACTCCTCGTGGATCTGGGGTATTGGTCCTTATGCCCAATCACCTTCCGGCAATAGCGGCAAATTTGGATCTCAACAAACCGGCGCTGGTGTGACTGCAGTTGTTCTCAATCGTGCTGGGCCTTGGACTTATGGTGCATTGGGTTATCAATCTTGGAGTGTTGGCGGTAATCCAAGCTTTGGCACCCAAAACAATCTTTATGGCCAGCCTTTTATAGCCTATACGACTAAGACAGCCTGGACTATCACTGCCAATATGGAAGCGCAATATAACTATGATGCACGCCGTACCTCGAATCCCTTATATGCAGGGGTATCCAAGCTCATGGTGTTTGATGGAGTGCCATTTCAGTTTGGTGCTGGCCCAATGTATTACGTCAGCAACACGCCTGGTGGCCCATCTGGTTGGGGTGCTCGTGCTACTGCCACTCTCGTCATTCTGAAGTAATTTCCACTTAAATTAGGAATTCAATATGAAATTTGCACCAAAATTACTGGCCACATTATTGATAGCTCACTGTGCTCTTGTCTTTGCTAAAGGCAATGCCGACACTATTTTTTATGGTGGCCCAATTGTTACTGTGAACGCTAAGAACGATGAGGTTCAAGCTCTTGCGGTTCAGAACGGCAAGATTGTTGCAGTGGGCTCTAAAGATGCTGTTGCTAAAGAATGGCAGTCAAGCAGCACTAAGGTCGTTGATCTTCAAGGTCAGACTTTAATGCCAGGCTTTGTTGAGCCGCACGTGCATATTATGGTGACATCAGTTTTTGAAGGTCTGGGCTTGAATCTCAGTAATTTCACGTTGCCGTATGACACCAAGGAGACTTTGATTGCAAAAATGAAGGCTCATCTAAAAACGATTCCACAAGGTGGTTGGTTATTTGGGTTCGGTGTAGATCCATCACGTACAACACCATTTATGGCAGAGTTAACTGCGGATGATTTGGATCAGGTTTCCAAAGATGTGCCAATCTTTATCGTCAATCAATCTGGTCATATTGGCTATGTAAACCATAAGGCTATTGAGTTAGCCGGCATTTCCAATAAAACTCCAAATCCTCAGGGTGGTGGCATCTATGTCAAAGATGCTAAAGGTAATCTCACTGGAAAATTAGTGGAGCCACCTTCCTATTTACCATTTATGTCGAAGATGCCCACCCCTTCTGAAGCTGAATTATTTGGTGCTATTCAGGGGACTATGAAGAAAATGGCTTCGACAGGGGTGACAACAGCCTCTGATATGAGTGTTGGCGGTAATTTTGGTGTGGATAAAGAGGTTGCAATTTACAAAGCTATCTTTGCAAAAAAGCAATCACCAATCAGGGTGCGTGGTTACTTGTTCAGTGAAACTTTGCCGGCTGGCTATAACGCCATTAAGCCAAATGATGGGGATGATCAGCTACGCTTTATCGGTATTAAATACATTACGGACGGCTCAACCCAAGGTTTAACTGCAGCACTGAAAGAGCCCTATAGCTATCCAAAGAACTCCAAATGGAGCGGTGCTTTGAACTTTAAAGATGCCGATATTTATACCTCGATGAAGTCGTATTTTGATCAAGGTTGGCAAATTTCTTCTCACTCTAATGGTGATAAAGCTATCGACCAGGCGCTCAATACCTACTCGAAGCTTTTAGCAGGCAATCCAAAGCCTCAAGATCGTCGTTTGCGTATTGAACATTTCACTGTGAATAATGAATCTCATGTTAAAAAAGCCGTTCAGTTGGGTGTAATACCAAGCTTCACTATTGGTCATGTAGATTATTGGGGTGCTGCGTTCAATGATCACATTATTGGGTCTGAGCGTGCAAAGCGTATTGACCCGGCTGGAGACTTTAAGCGCTTAGGTGGAAAATTTACACTCCACAGCGACTCCCCAGTTTCCAATGTTGGCCCATTGAACTACATCAGCGAAGAGGTGACTCGCTTGTGGCAGTTGCCGCCTCAAAAAGTCCTAGGACCCGATCAAGCAGTTTCAGTGGATGATGCAATTCGTGCCATTACCATTGATGCGGCTTATCAAGTATTTGCAGACAACATTGTAGGTAGCCTCGAAGTAGGTAAACAGGCTGACCTGGTTATCCTAGAAAAGAACCCACGCAAAACACCTCCTGCAGAAATCCGCAACATCAAAGTTAAAGAAACTTGGATTGACGGTAAGAAGGTTAGTTTATGACCATGCCGTACTAACTTAAGTGCACTTAGATTGCCAATCGCACATAAAAATGCCAACCCTTGGGTTGGTTTTTTTTAGATTACTACTTAGGTCATGCGCTGTCTTATCAAATGCTACCTGCCATGAATTATCCAATGATTATCTGGCATTAGTCCTCATTCCCGATCAGGGCGCCATATTTTTTTAGTGTAAATAACATGATCTAGACTCTCGGTATTCTGAATTGGAATATTACATATGAGATTCATATACTTCTCAGAGGCAAGTTCTTTGTACATGATGACTCTAATGAAAAATTTCTTGTTCTTATGGAGTGGTTATGAAAATCTGTGTAATCGGTGGGGGTGGTGCAATTGGTGGCTACTTGGCTGTGATGCTAGCAAGGGCCGGGAATGACGTTACGGTGCTAGCTCGTGGGGCAACTTTAGAGGCGATTCAAAAAAACGGCTTGAACTTAATTTTGGAGAACCATGAGGCGCCACTTCATGCCACTGTAAAAGCGGTTGGAAAGCTTTCTGAGGTGGAGACTCCAGATATTGTTATGTTGACCGTTAAAGCCCATCAGGTTGAGCCTATCGTAGATGATCTTGCTGGAATAATGGGGCCAGATACCGTTTTAATTCCAATGCAGAATGGAATTCCTTGGTGGTATTTTCAGCGCCTGAATGGCAGCTTTGAAGAGCATGCCGTGGCAACCGTTGATCCCGGTGGCGTGATTATGAGAAAGATTAATCCAGCCAACATCATGGGATGCGTAGTTTATCCGGCGACCTTTACGCAATCTCCTGGCGTCATTCAGCATGTTGAGGGAAATCGCTTTCCGATTGGCGAGTTGGATGGATCGATTTCTGAAAGGGCGCAGAGAATCTCTGAAATGATGACCCTTGCTGGATTTAAGTCACCCATATTAGATGACATTCGTGCCGAGATTTGGTTAAAACTTTGGGGCAATATGACCTTTAACCCTATTAGCGCTCTAACTCATGAGCATTTGGAGGGTATTTGTCAATTTCCGCTCACCAAAGATCTGGCTCGCAATATGATGACCGAGGCTCAAGCTATTGCTGAAAAACTGGGCGTGGTATTTAGAGTTGATATTGAACGACGTATTGCTGGCGCGGAAAAAGTTGGGAAGCACAAAACATCGATGCTGCAAGATCTAGAGGCTGGGCATAACTTGGAGATTGACGCATTGCTGGGGTCAGTCATTGAGCTGGGTCAAATCACTCAAACGCCAACCCCTTGTTTAAGTACGGTCTTTGCTTTAACTAAGCTACTAAATTCTAGAGTTCAGTCATCCCACGGGCATCTAGCCTTACCTATGGCAGCTTGAGCCCTACCTTCCGAAGTCATGTAGTACCTATGCTGTATCTTTACCCGCCCTTGATGGGCGGGTTTTTTACTCCGACTTTCCAGCTGGGATTCCCTTCCACCACTCACCTTTAAATTGAGTCTGAAGCCAGTCAATACATTGGCTCACTTTGGTAGGAACGTGTTTTGGCGAAGAAAATACCGCATGAATTTCTTGGGTCGGCAACGACCATTCTTCCATAACGGGCTTCAGAACTTTATCTTTGACAGATTGGTGCGCCACATACCAAGGCAGCACCGCCAAACCCATGTCGGTTCTTGCGGCCGATAGGATGGATGAGAGGTTATTTGAGGTGAATGGGCCACTCACTTCAACCACTTCATTTTTATTATTTCCATTGGTAAAGCTCCAGCGATGATCGCCTTGAACCGTGGTGTAAATTAGTGCTCGATGTTTATGAATATCCCCCGGATTTTTCGGTGCTGGATTTTTTTTCAGATAACTAGGGCTGGCAACCAAAACCCACGGATTCTCCCCAAGTAGGCGCGACCCAAGGGAGGAGTCAGGTAAACGACGCATTCGGATTGCGAGATCTACTCCTTGCTCAATCAGGTTGATGTAGCGATCGTCCATATTGAGGTTCACTTCAAGCTCTGGATGGTGCGACATGAACTTCAGAATAGACGGCATCAGCACGCGCCTTCCAAAGGCAACTGAAGAGCTGATGGTTAACTTTCCTCGAACCTTGGACTGCAATAGTGAGGCTAAGTCATCAGCCTCCTCAATCTCGCGCGCAATTAACTTACATTTTTCATAGTAGAGCTTACCAATTTCTGTGGGCGTTACTCCGCGAGTGCTGCGGTGAAGTAGGAGTACGCCTAGGCGTTTCTCCATACTGGCAACAAACTTAGTGGCTGTTGGTTGAGTGATTCCCAAATCTTCAGCCGCTTTACTAAAAGAGCCTGTCTCAACGACTCTAATAAAAAGAGAAATTCCTTGTACGCGATCCATGAATAGATTCTTTAGCTAACAAAAGGACTTTTTACACTATTCCATGGAGGAATACTAGATATAGATTTGGTGAGGTTCTCAAAGCATTCAAATTTGTTGATGATTCAGTCATAACAAAACTAGGAGACAAACCATGGCAAAGATGAAAGCGGCAATGGCAGCAGTGTTGGTAATGGAGAAGGAGGGCGTAACCCAAGCTTTCGGCGTGCCAGGTGCGGCAATTAATCCTTTGTATGCGCAAATGAAAGAGCGTCAATCAATTGCACATGTGTTAGCCAGGCACGTAGAGGGTGCTTCGCATATGGCTGAGGGCTATACCAGAGCAGCCCCTGGAAATATCGGCGTTTGTATCGGAACTTCAGGCCCCGGAGGTACCGACATGATTACCGGCTTGTATTCTGCGCAGGCTGACAGTATTCCAATTCTTTGCATTACTGGCCAAGCACCACGTGCAAAGTTACACAAGGAAGATTTTCAGGCAGTCGATATTGCTGCTATTGCCAAGCCGCTGACGAAGATGGCTGTGACTGTTTTGGAGCCAGCATTAGTTCCCAGAGTATTTCAACAGGCCTTTCACTTGATGCGATCAGGACGTCCAGGCCCGGTATTAATTGACTTACCTATTGATGTGCAGATGGCAGAAATCGAATTTGATATCGATACTTATGAGTCATTACCAGCATATAAGCCACAAGCTACTCGTAAGCAAATTGAAAAAGCGCTAGAAATACTAAATGAGTCTGAGAATCCACTCATTGTTTCTGGTGGAGGCGTAATTAATGCCGATGCTTCAGATTTGTTAGTGCAATTTGCGGAGTTGACTGGTATTCCGGTCATCCCAACTTTGATGGGGTGGGGCAGTATTCCTGATAATCACCCTTTGATGGCCGGTATGGTTGGTCTACAGACATCTCATCGTTATGGCAATGCAACGATGCTGGCAAGTGACTTCGTATTGGGTATTGGTAATCGCTGGGCTAATCGCCACACTGGCTCTACTGAGGTGTACTGTAAGGGTCGAAAATTTATACACGTAGACATTGAACCAACACAGATCGGTAGAATTTTTACACCAGACTATGGAATCGTCTCAGATGCCAAGGCTGCATTGCAGTTATTTATTGAGGTGGCTACGGAAATGAAAAAGGCTGGCAAGCTGAAAGATCGTGGTCAATGGGCTACTGAATGCCTATCTAGAAAAAATTCAATTGCGCATCAGCGCAAGACAAATTTTACAGAATCTCCAATGAAGCCTCAGCGCGTTTACCAAGAGATGGTCAAAGCATTTGGTGAGGATGTAACGTATGTCAGTACGATTGGTTTATCGCAAATTGCTGGCGCACAATTCTTAAAAGTCTTTAAGCCTCGCCATTGGATTAATTGCGGGCAAGCTGGCCCATTGGGTTGGACTGTGCCAGCGGCACTGGGTGTGAGAGCTGCTGATCCAAGTAGAAAAATTGTTGCTTTATCTGGAGATTATGATTTTCAATTCATGATCGAAGAGTTGGCAGTTGGTGCGCAATTTAAATTGCCATTCATTCAGGTGCTGGTCAACAACAGTTATTTGGGTTTGATTCGTCAAGCGCAACGTGGATTTGATATGGACTACTGCGTTCAGCTAGCTTTTGATAACGTCAATACTCCTGAGAGTGATGGCATTGTGAAGGGTTATGGCGTTGATCACATCAAAGTGGTGGAGGGCTTAGGCTGTAAGGCCATTCGGGTTGAGCGAGAGGAGCAATTAGCACCAGCGATTGCTCAGGCCGAAGCCTGGATTGCAGAGTTTAAAGTGCCTGTCGTGGTGGAAGTGATCCTAGAGCGCGTTACAAATATCGCCATGGGTACAGAAATTGACAACATCAATGAGTTTGAGCCTTTAGCCAATTCCATTGAGGATGCTCCTGTCGCTGTATTGCAGTCTTAATTTTTTCAAGTTGTCATTAAAGGAATCTAATGCCCCGTTTTGCCGCCAACCTCACCAAAGGAATCTAATGCCCCGTTTTGCCGCCAACCTCACCATGCTGTTCAACGAAGCACCGTTCTTGGAGCGCTTTGCGCTGGCTAAGACAGGTGGCTTTAAAGCTGTCGAATTTCTCTTTCCTTATGCATTTGATGTGCAAGACATTAAATCTGCTTTAGATAACAACGCCTTAAAGCTGGTTTTACATAACCTGCCAGCAGGCGATTGGGATGCTGGAGAGCGCGGAATCGCCTGTCTACCCGATCGGGTTGCTGAGTTTCGTGCTGGCGTTGCCAAAGCGATTGAATACGCCACTATTTTGGGTGTGCCCCAGCTCAATTGCCTAGCCGGTAAAGTGCCTGCAGGCGTTAACCCCCAGTTACTTCACGATACCTTTGTCGCCAATTTGCAGTACGCTGCTAGCGAACTCAAAAAAGCGGGACTAAAGCTCTTGATTGAACCGGTCAATACCTTTGATATCCCAGGCTTTTATTTATCCAAGACCGAGCAGGGCATTGCCATTTTGGATGCAGTTGGCGCCGATAACGCTTTTTTGCAATACGACATTTACCATGCTCAGCGTATGGAGGGTGAACTGGCCAACACGATCCAAAAGTACTTGAGCCGCATTGCCCACATCCAGTTGGCAGACAATCCCGGTCGCAATGAACCCGGTACTGGTGAAATCCACTACAACTATCTCTTTGGCTTACTAGATCGCCTTGGATACGCTGGCTATATCGGTTGTGAATACAAACCCCTTAAATCTACCGAAGCTGGCCTGGGGTGGATGGGTCAATACGAACAAGAATAAACAAGGAAGACACCATGAGTAAGTTAAAACTAGGATTTGTTGGTCTGGGCATTATGGGCGCTCCTATGGCGGGCCATTTAGTAGCTGCTGGCCATGAGGTATATATCAACACCCGTAGCAAGGTTCCGCAAGAGCTGGCCAATAGCGCCGCAATCCCATGTGCTAGCCCCGCAGAAGTCGCTAGCAAGGCGGACATCATTATCACTATGGTGCCTGACACCCCCGATGTAGAAAAAGTCCTCTTTGGTGAAAATGGCATCGCTCTAGGCTTGAGCAAGGGCAAGATCGTGGTCGATATGAGTTCTATCTCACCAATCGCTACGAAAGAGTTTGCGCAAAAAATCAATGCGCTCGGTTGTGAGTATCTCGATGCCCCCGTCTCAGGAGGTCAGCTTGGTGCTAAAGGCGCCACGCTCACCATCATGGTAGGCGGCAGCGAAGCGACTTTTGCAAAGGTAAAGCCTGTATTTGAATTAATGGGTAAGAACATTACGCTAGTTGGCGCTAATGGCGCTGGTCAAATTACCAAAGTAGCCAATCAGATTATTGTGGCCTTAAACATTGAAGCGGTTGCTGAGGCCCTGGTGTTTGCCGCTAAAGCTGGCGCTGATCCTGCCAAAGTACGTGAAGCACTCATGGGCGGTTTTGCCAGCTCAAAGATACTAGAAGTGCATGGTGAGCGCATGATTAAGCGCACCTTTGATCCGGGCTTTCGAATCGAATTACACCAAAAAGATCTAAACCTCGCTCTTAGTAGCGCCAAAGCATTAGGGGTCTCATTGCCCAATACGGCAACCGCTCAAGAGCTCTTGAACTCCTGTAGCGCTCACGGTGGCAAAGCCTGGGATCACTCCGCCATGGTGAGGGCGCTTGAAAAGATGGCGAACTTTGAAATTGGGCAGAAGGGTTAAGG
>NZ_NCFJ01000662.1:0-1218 GCF_002281105.1 Polynucleobacter sp. 35-46-11 | reverse complement strand
CCCTGTCATTTGGATGGAAGTGTCTGCAGGTGATGAGCAAGTCCTACTTATTCAAGCGGAAGACTTGCACTAACTTTTGTTGCTTGCTTTAACTTAACTCTGCTGCCGCAGAGATAGCCTGATCAATACGCTCTACTGGTATCACTCTTAGTCCTGGAATCTTTGTCTTCGGCATATTTGCCTTCGGAATGATTGCCACTGTGAAGCCGAGCTTAGCCGCTTCTTTTAAACGCTCTTGACCACGTGGGCATGGACGAATTTCTCCAGCCAAACCAACCTCACCAAAGACAATCAGCTCTTTAGGCAAGGCTTTATTCCGAATCGAAGATTGAATAGCCAACAACACTGCCAAGTCAGCAGCTGGTTCTGAAATCTTCACGCCACCAACTGCGTTTAAGAAGACGTCTTGATCAAAACACGCTACACCAGCATGACGATGCAAAACTGCCAAGAGCATTGCAAGACGAGCTTGCTCTAGTCCAACTGCCAATCTTCTTGGATTAGGGATATGCGCTGTATCAACTAATGCCTGAATTTCTACCAAGAGCGGACGACTGCCCTCTTGAGTGACTAACACGCAAGCACCAGGTACCATCTCAGCATGCTGGGATAGAAAAATTGCAGAAGGATTAGCAACTCCGCGCAAACCTTTTTCAGTCATAGCAAAGACGCCGAGCTCATTGACTGCACCAAAACGGTTTTTAATCGAGCGCACCAATCTAAATGAGGAGTGTGTATCACCCTCGAAGTAAAGAACTGTATCCACAATATGCTCAAGCACACGGGGACCAGCTAAATGACCGTCTTTAGTTACGTGCCCCACCATCAGGACACAGATACCACTGGATTTAGCAGCTCTAGTCAGTTGCGCAGCACACTCGCGCACTTGCGCAACAGAGCCTGGAGCAGAACTCAGTACTTCTGAGTACAAGGTCTGAATGGAGTCCACCACTAAGACCTGCGGCTTGACGGTATCCATGATGGATAAGAGTTTTTCTAACTGTATCTCAGCGAGGACTTCTAATTGAGGGGCATCCAGTGCAATACGTTTTGCTCGTAATGCGATTTGCGCAGCTGACTCCTCGCCACTACTGTAAAGAACGTTCATACCTGCAGCACTCATCTCTGCAAGCGCCTGTAGCAGCAAGGTTGATTTACCAATACCAGGATCACCGCCTAACAGAACAACCCCGCCAGGAACTAGTCCGCCACCCAATA
>NZ_NCFJ01000661.1:0-1220 GCF_002281105.1 Polynucleobacter sp. 35-46-11 | reverse complement strand
AAGGTTCTTGAATCTAGTCAGACGATGAGTGATTTATTGGGGGATGCTCGCATTACACAAGAAGCTGCCGCAAATCGCATGAGAACTCTAGGAGCCAGTGATGCTGACATCAAGACTATTGAGTCTTCAGGTAAGACGCTAAACCATTTAATTATGCGCTCTCCATTAAATGGGGTGGTTGTGAAGCGAAGCGTAGAGCCTGGCTCTGCACTAAATTCTGGTGATGTAATTACCACTTTGGCTGATCCAAAACAGTTATGGTTCTTGGGTAATGTATTTGAGCAGGATGTCCGCTTAATTAGCCCAGGTCAGAAATTGGTTTTGCAAGTCGAGGCCTATCCTGATAAAGAGTTTGTAGCCTTCGCTAACTATATAGCTCCGACCATTGACCCACAAACTCGAGCCTTATTAATTCGTGCCGAGATTGAAAATATCGATGGACTATTACGCCCCGATATGTTTGCTACAGCGAAGTTGACTACGGGTATGGCTGATGCCGTTGTGGTGCCGCAAACCGCGATAGTACGTATACGAGAAATGCTTTATGTGATTATTAAGGTGGGCGAAGAGCTATACCGTCGGGTGCCTGTTAAAGGTTATGACTTGAACAGTAAAGCATTTGCTATTACCGAAGGAGTTGAGCCAGGAGCGCGTGTGCTCACCGATGGTGCAGTGTTGTTAAATGATCGTTTTGCTAAGCAGGAAGATTAAGTGAGCGTCTTTACCTCATTTATTCGGGGAGTAGTAGAGAAGCGAGTTCTCGTTATTTTCGCTTGTATCGTTCTCTTAGGATTGGGGATGCTAAGTCTTTCTAAGCTTCCTATTCAGCCATACCCCGGCGTGGCGCCACTCACGATCCAGGCAATCTCTCAATGGCCTGGTAGAAGCACTACCGAGGTTGAGCAGCAAGTTACCATTCCTATTGAAAATGCTTTAGCAGGTATCCCTGGTTTACAAGCATTTCGTTCAGTATCTTTATTTGGTCTATCGGTAGTAACACTGAAGTTTAACGATACGATTGATCCTTTTCAGGCTCGTCAACGCTTTGTAGCAGCTCTCTCTAATGTCAATCTACCCTCTGGAGTTTTATCCAGTATTAGCCCAGATTCAGATGCGACCGGTGAAATCATGCGTTATGAGGTGAAATCTGATTTTGCCTCTTCATCGCAATTAAAAACTTTACAAAACTACGAAATCTATAAAGAGTTAAAACAAACCCC
>NZ_NCFJ01000092.1:0-14513 GCF_002281105.1 Polynucleobacter sp. 35-46-11 | reverse complement strand
CCTTGCCGCCCCGTTTTTTTAAGGCGCTGTTTGATAAGTTAGTTGCGGCTCTACTTTTGTTGATATCAGCACCAATCTTGTTATTGTTGAAACTGGCTTTCTTGGTAGAAGGTTGGTTTATTCCTGAAAATAAAGGCCCCATGTTTTTTTATTACAACGGGGTTAGCGCTGGAAAGATTATTCCCAAATATAAAATTCGACTAATTAAGACTAAATACATAGAGCCAGAGGGTGCTAAGCGGCATGATTGGATTGCTTACTCGGCTGAGTGGACTCCAGATAGTCGAACATATGTGGGTCAATTTGTTAAGAAATTCTATCTTGATGAATTACCTCAGTTCTGGAGTGTCTTGAAGGGTGATATGAGCATTGTTGGTCCACGCCCCTTATCTGTATTGCATTATGAAAGAGATCGCGCGCAGGGCAATGTCACCAGATTTTTATTGCGTGGCGGCCTTTTGGGCTTGGGTCATATCAATAAGGGAACTGCAGAGATGGGTAACCCGGTCTACGAGTACGAATATGTTGATCAATACCTAAAGCGATCTTCTTTCGGTCTGCTATGTTTGGATTTGTGGATTATTTGGAAAGGCATTCTAGTGATCATTAAGGGTGGAGGCCACTAGATCTTATTCAAAGCTAGTAATTCCCCAATTGCCGTTGATAATTGTCTTTGTATTGTTGTTTGGTATCGCATTAAACGATCAAGTTGATCTAGGTCTGGCGTTGTGGCCTGTTCTTCAATTGGCCCTAATTTTCTAAAGTCGGCTATTTTTTGGGTGCGTAAAATCATTCTCATAATTTCTTGACCATACCATTCTGCTGCGCGTTTTAGTTCCTTTAATTCAGTATTCTTAATCCCCTCCTCGATATCGGAGTCAATTCTCGGTTTTTCATCGCCAAATACAAAGCGAATATCTATGCCTTGAGAGTAGTGTTGATTGCCTTCGAGCTTTTGCTTTGGAACCTTGTCGCCTATATAGTCTTTAATAGTTTGCTGACTTTTGACGGATTCGTTAAACAGATATTCGCAAAAGCGAGGGGTCTTATCTAAAAACTCCTCATGAGTTGATGGTCTTTCAGAATCAACCCAGTAATTTAACTCATTACTGATATCAATTTTATCCATGTCAATAATTTTTTCTTTGCCACCAAACCCCATAGCAAGATTAAGTGCTAATGATTTAGTTTCCCTGTCCATATCTAAGTGCCTTGCAAGTTCGTGATAGCCTCGGCTCAGAGCTCTACTTCTGAGAAACTGCGCGTCTATCGTATTTTGAATGCGCTCTAATTGAATATTAAGTTTTGCAATTCGCTCTAACTGCATACGAACTAATGGATTAGCAGAGGGGTAAGACTCTCTTAGCTC
Source organism: Polynucleobacter sp. 35-46-11 (assembly GCF_002281105.1). Classification (NCBI taxonomy): domain Bacteria; kingdom Pseudomonadati; phylum Pseudomonadota; class Betaproteobacteria; order Burkholderiales; family Burkholderiaceae; genus Polynucleobacter; species Polynucleobacter sp. 35-46-11. The sequence goes on along the minus strand of NZ_NCFJ01000092.1, from coordinate 13,144 downwards.
GTTCAATAGTGTGTCGTACTTGCTTTTCTCGATATCGTTAAGCAATTGAGGGGAGGTGGCGCCATGAAGTGCTGCATTTTTAGAAGACTTTGCTTTTCCTGCTGCTGAGATCGGCCCCGTTGATGTTTTCTTCTGCGCCACTTTTGTGATGATGCTTTTATTCTTCGCATTAAGAGCCATACTCATTACTCCTTAAGATGTTGGTAGAACCATGTGTTCCACGTACCGCATTACCGTATCCGTCTTAGACCACCTACCGCGATTCATGATGACCGGCAGGCTCGCTCCTTCTCGCAATAGATCTTGAGCTGCCCCTACCCGCATAGAGTGCCCACTAATATTTTTAATAGTATCGCAATCCAAATTTGCTTTCACTGCCATTCTTTTATAGATGCGTGCGATCTGACCACTCCCTAGTTTTTCGGTAATTTCATTACCCCTATTAATGCCTCTAAAGATGGGGCCCAATTGGATCCCGCTAGCCACTAGCCATTTTTCTAGCGCTATGCTCGCCTGGTCGGTTAAGCGCAACCATCTACCGAGGCTGTTTTGATCCGTTTTACTTTTTCGTAACTTTATGGATAACCGAGTACTTTCTGCTTTTTCGGTGGGCTCCCTCTGTATATCCTCGGCTAGCAAGTCAACTAGTTCGCTTCTGCGGCAAAGGGTATCGTATGCGACCAGCATTAAAGCTCGATCTCGTATTCCACGAAGATCATTCTGGGTGGCATCCATCATCTTTTCCAAGATTTTTCTGGTAATCCCAGCAACCTGTTTGGATGATCTACCTAATTTGCGATGCATCTTTCGAATGGCGAGCTGAACATCACAATCCTTGGTTGGATCCTCAAATCGGTTTAACTTATGAACGCTGGAAATGGAAACAATGATCCGCCGGATGTAGGCTGAAGTGAAAGTGCAGTTACTCAAGTGGTCAATGTAGTTGCTTACAACACTAGGATTTGCGGGGAGAGGATTTGTCTGATGTTCTATGCAATAGGTGATGAAGGTATTGAAATCTGCTTTAAAGGCCCTGATGGTTGCAGGCGCATAAGCACCCTCGATTCTTTCAAGGGTTTGGATAACTAGGCTGGATGCGTTATCCTGATGAAGTTGAGTTAATTTCATAATTTTAAGAATCTAAAAGTGTCAATATTGACACATTATATGTCTAATGATTACAGGTGCGCAAGTGCGGGCTGCAAAGTCCCTTATTCGATGGTCTGGATCTGATTTAGCGGATCGGGCGAGGGTTAGCCTATCGAGCATTCGTAGGATCGAGGCTTGTGATGGAGTCCCAGACTCTGCTAGCGTCAAGGTTTTGCATTCAATTCAGCAGGCTTTTGAAGATGCTGGAATTGAATTTATCGGCACCCCAGAGGACGGGCCGGGCGTTCGCTTAAAGTTGAAAAAATAGCTTTTTGCGAAACGAACTAGTGATCGTTCTTTGATCGATTCCGATTAACTTATTTCAAGAGTTACTTTAGGGGGTGGGGTGGCAGTTGGCCCGCTAATGCCATGTATCGGGTGTTCAAATATAGCTTATATACCGGCACATAACAAGTCATTAAGTAATTGATATTGCTATATATTTATAGGTAAATTATAATAACCAGATGGACATCAAAGGCCGTATCTTGCAATCCCTTCGCCCGCGTCGAGATGGGCTTTTGTTACGCCAAGATGCCAAGCCGTTTGGTAGCCCTAGCCAGGTTTCTGCTGCACTGCGTTCTCTAGTTGATAGCGGCCTCATCGAAAAGCTAGATCGAGGTGTTTACGCCAAGCCCGCAAAAGTAGTCCAATTGGGCAGGGAGGCTTTGCTGGAATGCGCTGCCTTAAGGACAAAGAATGCACATGATCAATTTGTACACCGTAGCAAGCGTGCTCATTTGACCCGGACCGCTCGGTACGTCAGAGACTTGGCAAGAAACGAGGGCGTTGGATTTAATCCAATCTACGCGGATCGTTGGGCGAGTTCAGTGACAGAATTAGCCGGCGATGAGGTGATGAGTGATTCGACCGATGATTTATTAGTTGCCCTGACACGCTCAGGAAAAATAACGCCCAAAGATATGGTGGCATTAGTCATCAAGCACCATAAAGACCTCAAGCGTGTTTGATCCATTTGGCGATTATGCCTCGCGTGGTTATCTTCGCAATACGGCTAGCGAGAAAGATTTAGAAATTATCAAAATTGCGGAGCACGAATTATTCCGCGCCCAGTTACCTATCGCTTTAGATTTTTTAGCGCAATGTAAAAGAATTGAGTACTCCGATTTTTTGGAGGTTCACCGCATCCTCCTCTCGGCCCTTTATCCGTGGGCAGGTAAAGATCGAAATACGGTACTGCCGGATAGATCCATCAGCAAGGGTGAGGTGTATTTTTGCCACCCCAAAGATTGTCAGCGCGCGATTGAGGAAGGGCTTTCAATTGACCAGGACAAAAAGCAAATGGCAGTAAAACCCGGATTTATTATGGGGATGTTTGCGTATGGCCACCCATTTTTAGATGGGAATGGGCGTGCCATGCTTCTGGTTCATGCTGAGTTATGTTTTCGTGCGAATATGTCAATTAATTGGATTGATACTGACAAGGCTGCCTATTTAGAAGCATTGACCCGTGAGATTGAAGATCCTCATGCCGGTGCTTTGGATCAGTATCTACTCCCATGTATTGGGGAGAAAATTCTTCGAGATCAGTGGTTGGAATCTATATCAATTCTGCCAGGCCTTGATGGGGTCAATGCAGGTGCAGATTTTTCGGCTCAGTATACGGATCCAAAAGTGGCCGAGAGTTATCAAGCTTTTGAGCGCCGACGTGGTTATCAGCTTGCAGAGCAAAATATAAGTGCATTAACGAAAGGTTCGAAATGACGCAAGTGATTATTCGTACTGGTGCAGTTAAAGGATTTTTTGAGCGCGCACGAAAAGTAGCGCAAAAGGCGGATAGTGGAGAGCCCATTTCCAAGTCAGAAACCATCACATTTGAAGGTCCTCAAGAAAGGGCTATCGCCCTTTCGAGTCGAGCTGTAAAGGATCGTGGCGCTTGGAAAAAGCTAACTTCGAAACTCGATAACTGCAACTAGTCTGGAGCATAGGCCCGCATGGTGACATAACAAGACTTAGCTTCGCTGGTCCATGTACTTATAAAAACAAGACGCTACTCACGAAACTATCAGAGTCCTCCCATACAACTGTGTTTGGCTTTGAATTACCCTAAGGTTTTTCATTTGGGGAGTGGTCATGCTGTCGATTGAGTACATTCACAAGCGCGTGAAGCTGTTTCGTATTGAATTGAGCTTATTGGTTGTCGCTTGTTTGGCCGTGATCATATTGATCTGGCAAATTTTGCGAGTACTGCTGGTATTGAAGTGATGGAATTGCTTTTGCTGCTATATCTGCTATTTCAATTTCTGCTCAAGTGGGTTACCTGGTTTTAGGGATGCATCCATGCGGGCGTCTTGAAAACCACAATACGCTTGTAGAGCCAGACGTAAGAGACAATAAAAAGAAGTGCAAAGCACATCAAGATCGGGGTAGATTGCCACCAGAGCACTGCTGGCACAATTCCAAGGCCAGCCAAGGTCCATAGGTAGGGTGATGTCCTTGAGTTCGCATCAAACCACTGCTGCTCGCTTGCAACATGATTTGGGCTGAGGATGCGCCTGTAAATTAGGGTATGAAAGTGAATGCCATCTGGCAGTCCTGGATTTTTGCCCTGATGAATCTTCCTGCGGTAGATCGTGAATAGTGTTTCAATGATCGGATAGGCATTAATCAATAATGCAAACCAGGGGGAGATATTTTGGTGGCGTGAGACCAGCAATACACTCAGGGCAGCAATCCAAAAGCCAATGAGGTAAGCACCTCCATCGCCCAAGAATATATGACCTCTTGGGTAGTTCCACACAAAAAATCCTAAGATTGCACCAACCATGATGAGACTTAAAAACACGATAGTAAAGTCGCCAACCGTAAATGCAATGTAAGTAATTCCGAGCAAGGTAAGAATGCCAACCATACTAGATAGGCCATTAAAGCCATCGATGATGTTGTAAGCGTTCGCTAAGCCAGTGATTGCGAAAATAGTGAGCAGTGTGGCAATGACCGAAAAAGACAATAGATAGTCCAGGCCTGGAATATCAAGCCTACCAATTGAGGTGTTCAGTAATTGAGTCAGCATGAGGGCGCCAACAGCAGTAAATGCTAGCCGCATTTTGACAGAGATTTTTTTGGTTAAATCCTCTGTAAAGCCAATTACAAATACCGGCACTGAACAGACCAAAAGCAGTAACTCAACAGTAGCGCTTGGGTTTGTCATCATCCTTGCCATGATTGCGGCAAAGATGCCCAGTGCAATACTCACGCCCCCAATACGGGGTACCGATTTTTTATGAAACTTTTGTGGGCCCGATAAATCAGAGTCTCCAGACAGGTGCTGGTGCAAGGGGGCGAGACGAATGATGAGCAAAGTCGCGATAAAGGATGTAAAGAAGGCGACTAATAGGCTAATCATTCAATGATTATAAATTCTATTAATGTCTAAAAATTCATTTTTATCCAAAATTTGGATATTTTAAGAAAGGCGGGGCAGATTTAAGCCACTTTTGGCTTTAAGGAACCAAGCTCAAGAACAGAAACTCAAAGAAGATAATCAAATGGACCACACCCTGCAAGAGGGTAGTTCTGCCAATGGCCAGGGTAAGCGCCCCAATGAAGAGGGATAAATACATTAGGGTCATGTTTAGGCTGCTGATACCTAAACTGAGAGGCAGATTAAAAAAGATTGCAAAGGCAGCCACCGTCGGAATAGTCAGCCCAATACTCGCTAGTGCTGAGCCTAAGGCTAGGTTCAAGCTACTTTGTAAGCGATTGGCCCTAGCAGCCCTGATGGCTGCAAAGCCCTCGGGTAGGAGTACAAGCATTGCAATGGCAATGCCGACAACGGTTTTGGGTGCTCCCGCGGCTTTAACGCCAGCCTCGATAGCCGGGTTTAGGGCTTCTGCAAGTCCCACCACTGCTGCAAGAGAGGCAAGTAATAAAGCGAGGCTGATGGCGGTCTTGAGATTGCTGGGCTTTTCTGCATGCGCATCGCTATTGGTTTTTTGATCTTCCGCTTTCGGGAGGTAATAATCACGATGACTCACCGTCTGGAAAAAGATAAAGGCAGCGTATAAGGCAAACGAGGCAAAGCCTGCAAAAGCCAGTTGACCCCGAGTAAAGTCTGGCCCGGGAGTGCTTACCGTCACCATGGGCATGACCAGAATGAAGGTTGCTAAGGCAGTGAGAACCGCTAAAGCAGAATTAGTCCCCTCATTGCGGAAAGACATTTCATGATGCTTAAAGCCGCCCATAAAGATACACAAGCCAATGACACCGTTGATCACGATCATGACTGTGGCAAAGACGGCATCACGAGCAATAAACTCAGAACCCTCATGGCCAGCAAACATCATGGCAATAATGAGAGACGCTTCAATAATCGTGACGCTAATGGCAAGCACCAGAGTTCCATAGGGCTCGCCCGTTTTATGGGCAATGACCTCCGCATGGTGAACGGCTGATAGCACTGCCCCAATCAGCGTGACAGCCATTAAGGCAATGAACCAACTTTGATCCAGTAGTGGGGTGAAGAAGTTCATCAATCAATTGGTCTTTTGTGGTGAGCAGTGCAATTACTCGTTAATAAGGAGTGCTAATGAAATGGCATTCTCAAGAAAGTTATTTTAAAGTGATTTAATTGGAATTATTTAAAGTACTTTGACTTTATCTTTACAAAGATTCATATGAAAGCCTTGACTCTGTCTGCTCATGGCGCCCATGCTGTTCTTGGTATGACTCATTGAGTTGCCTATCTGACTTGTTAAAAGCCCCATACCCCAATTTCTTTGGACATATCAAACCATCTATGCAAGATGGTTTTTCCTATCTTTTAAAATCCCAAGACGAAAAAACTTGCTTCAATGTGTATAGGCTAGATATTGCCTCATCATGAATTGAGGTAATTCATCTTCATTTGCTCTCATCGCTTGAGTTCTGTGGGCTAACTAACAATTCATCTTCATTTGCTCTCATCGCTTGAGTTCTGTGGGCTAACTAACAGGTAAATGAGGAGAGGGCTTGTTATGTATCGATTGATCCTGGGTCAAAAAATTCGTGCCCATAGAAAGGTTTTGGGTATTCGAATTAACTCTGCTGCAAGAGCAGCAGGGATATCTCGAATTACTGTAATACGTATTGAAAGGGGTGCAACTTCGGTTTGCATAAATTCTTATATTCTGCTTTGCAAGGCATTAGGTCTCAACTTGGATATCTTACGACCGCTGGGTCTACCAATGCCAAAAATTGAAGAAGAAGTGGTTGAATTTAGTATTGATAGGGCGCAGATTAGGATTTGTGACTATCCGCAGCTAAGAGCTTTGTCATGGCAACTTAACCACGACTTACTTTTAACTGATGAAGAAGCGATAGGAATTTATGAGCGCAACAAACGCTTCCTGGAGATCAACGAGATTGATGAGCATGAGAGGGTATTAATCCAGCGACTCATTGATGAGTGTGGAATGGAGCAGTTGCTCTAAAAACTACTTTATTTGCATATAGTTCGGAGCCATGCATCAACTTGGTCAAACTTTAGCTCGCGCTCTTCAAACATGTGAATTATCTGACGGTAGGCTTTTAACGAATCTGTATTGAGCCTCTTATTATTTATTCTCAAAAAAGTATCCATGGCAGCAAATGCAATTCTTTTATTGCCATCAATAAAGGGGTGATTGATGATGAGACTTTCAAACAATGCCGCTGCTTGAGAAATGACATCTGGGTAGTAGCCTGATTGAGGGCGCATGAGAGCAGCCTCAAGGCCGGCTTTATCTCTTAAGCCTGGTGATCCGCCAAATCGATTAATCAAGACACCGTGCATAAGCATGATGTCTTGCATAGTAATAAAGAGCATTACTTGGCAAGCTCTTTATATAGGTCCTCAAATTCATGCAGGCTTTGTGCAAAGCTTGCCATAACCTGGCGATCGGGGGTAGACACTCCCTTTTTGTTTAAAAAATCACGAAATGCTTCATCCAAAACCGCATGAAACTTTTTTCCTTCGATATCAGCAATCTGACGCAAAGTATTGAGTATCTCGGGATGTGCTTGAGATGAAAATTTGCTTAATAGAATGGTGCCCATAGATTTATTCCAGTAGTTTTCATTATTTTTCTTGAAATTTCATGGAAAATCAAGAAATTCATGAAAACTCTACAAATTGAGGGGTTAACGCTGAAATTCTCTGTATTTTCCATGCCCATTAGCAATCGATACAAAGCCAAAAATCACAATCAGCATAGCAAAAAGGTAGTTAGTCTTAAGTTGAGTGAATACACCAGTTTGAATGGTAATAAACAGGAGACTAAGCTCAGATGGCAGTTCATCAGCCATTAGAAGGATCACGTTTATAAATTTGGGATTAGTTAGTTTGCCAACAACTGTGAGTGCGAGAATGCTACTCAGAACTACCAAGTTGAGTTTTGCTTCTATGCGTAATTCGGACTACTACTAAAAATTAGGCTGATGCCAATCCACAAGAGGATAAAGGTGATCAAAATAGTGAAGCCTAGCTTCTTGAGAAAATATTGAAGGCTACCCATATAGGCTTTATCGTTGCGACCAAAGTAATGGTCAAAGCGCTTCCATGCCAAGCGACCTACAACGAGTGGCAATAGTATTGCAACAATGCCAAGAGCAGTCGTGAGAGTGCTATCCATTTAAATTGAATACTTTCATACGGTAGCAGCTAGTTATCTAGCCATATAAAAGCAGTAAGAATACAGATTTTTCCTCAGCATCTATTGCACTTGAGGGTCTGTTTGAGTCAATTTAGGCTCAAAAAGCCTGAGATAATATGGCTACTAAAGTTTTATAGCCCCTATTTTTCTTGAAAGCCTGTAAATGACTGATTTATCTCTGACTCAAATTAAAGAAATTCGCGCTGCAGTCCTTGGCGCTGCAGCTAAAGTGCCTGGCACCCTAATTGGTATGGGCATTCTTTTTATTATTTTAGGCATGATTGGCATTGCCGGTCAGACATTGTTTTCATTTGTCACTATTAATGTTTTGGGCGCTTTCTTGATCTTTGCTGGCGTGTTGCAATTTGCTCATGCACTCAAATCCTCTGGTTGGAAGAGTGTGGGTATTCAAGTGCTATTAGCTGTTTTGTATATTGCCGCCGGTGTTTACACTTGGGCGTTTCCAATTCCTGCGTTAGAGGCGATTACCTTGTGGTTAGCAGCTATTTTCTTTGTCACCGGAGTGCTGCGTTTAATCTCTGCGTTTCAGCATCGTCACTTTAATGAGTGGATTTGGTTGGTATTGTCATCAGCGATTTCGATCTTGATGGGTGTTCTCATCATGAGTGGCTACCCAGAAAGTAGCTTGTGGTTGCCTGGCTTACTCATTGCAATCGAATTGTTCTTGCAAGGTTGGTCATTACTGTTCTTGGGCCTCGCAGCACGTTCATTGACTAAGTAATCCTGAGTTCTCTTTAGGAATTGAATCTCCATGACAATGAAAAAAACTGACCTCTACAAGAACCTGGCTTTGACAACTGCGCAGCGGATGAAGAATGCTGCTAAGACGCCAAAGCCTGGTGCTGCAGAGCGCATTGCAAAGACCAAAAAAGAGCTTGCTAGTAGCAATCCTATGCTTGCCTCTTTGATGGGTAAGCCAAAGTCCGAGAAATCCAAATAATTACTCTTATCAGCACTCTTTATTAACTTGAGTGCTGGTCTATTCTTGTCTTGAAGCACACCCAGCCCCTTTTCTTAATTGATCTTCTGAAGGTCTTTGCAGCGCTGTTGATCATCCTGCATCACCTATCGAGTTATGGTCAGATTGCAGAAGATACGCGAGCTTTCTTGCCGGGTGTCATGAATTTCTTATTTGAGTATGGTCGCTTTGCAGTACAAATCTTCTTAGTCATGGCGGGTCACCTCGCAACCCAATCACTCACTCGATTTGCGAGTGCAAAATTCAGCAGCCAACATTTACTGCGAGTCATCATCAATCGCTACTTGCGCCTATTTGCTCCCTATTTGGTCGCTTTGATCTTTACTATTGTTTGCGCTTGGATTGCACGCTTTTGGGTAAATGATGAATTCGTTGGCGAACAAGAAACACTCGGTCAGTTCTTGGCACATTTATTTTTCTTGCAAGGCATATTGGGGCTTGACTCTATATCTGCTGGTGTTTGGTATGTAGCAATTGATTGGCAGCTGTATTCAGTGCTGGCCGTTCTGCTGATATCTTTTTCTTCTTATCAGGCATTGATTTGGTTCATCAGTATTGTTGCAGTCAGCTCTTTGCTGTACTTCAATCGATCCAATCAGTACGAGGCCTACTTTATTTACTTTATTGGTTCATACAGTCTTGGTGTATTGGCATATCTCGCCAAGAACTTTTCTGATAAGAGGATCCGAGTTCTAGCCAAATGGATGCTGATTGCTATTGGTGTGATTATTGCAATTTCTTCATTGCATGAAGTGTGGTTACGGAATTTCTTAGCTTGGTTTGTGGCCATTGCGTTATTAGTGTGGGGTAATGCCGGCTATCCAAGTCTTAGCCCCACTAGTTCAAAGGCAAAAGCATTTGTATTGCGCTCTATAGCGTGGGCGAGCCCACGCTCGTACTCTGCCTTTTTGATTCACTTCGCATTTATCTTGCTTGCGAACACGCTGTATATTGCCTCTGGCATGCATGCTCATGAGAGTGGCGTAATGGCTATTGGCTTAATGCTAGGGGTGGTGGTGTGTAGCACTATTGCTGCAAACTACATGTATCGCTGGGTGGAGATTCCCTCAGCTAAGCTTAAGATTTAGGTGATAACTTAAATTCCCATATCCTTTAAGACGCGGAAGATTTCTCGATAAGCTTTGGGAGGTTTATTAGTTTCTTTTTCTTTGCGGGCATTGCGGATGAGAGTGCGCATATTCTGAATATCCATATCGGGATATTGCTCAATCATCTTGGTAAAGGTTTCATCGCTCGCAATTAAGCGATCGCGATAAGACTCTAGATGATGAAGCTTTGCAGTCTCTGCCTTACTAACGCCTTGAATCGCATCTAAACGCTTTTGGATGGCATCAAGCTCTTCTTCATCCAAGAAACGCATCAGTTTGCCAAGGTATTGTTTGTGACGACGAATCGCCTCAAAACTTTTAATCTTGTTGGTTTCTGCAATGGCAGCTTTAATGGCTTCATCCAAAGGAATGGTCTTTAAGGCATCACTACTAAGTGCCGCCAGAACCTCGGCCAGCTTCTGGCGCTCAGTCATCTGGCGCTTTAGCTCGGATTTGCTTGGCCCCTCATCAAGATCTTCTTTCTTGGGGGTACGGTTCTTTTCATTGACATGCATAGGGCTATTTTAGACGGGTATTGGACTTTAACTATTCTTTATTGGTTTTCTGTTTTAGTAGCTTTAGATCATTGCTAGAAAATAACTGGCTTCTTCCAATGATTGATGTGGGCTTTAATCTACCGGACTGTACATATCTTCGTAAAGTAGGAAGCGAGACCTCTAAAAATTCTGCAGCCTCTTCTGCTGAAAAGGTAGCATTTCTTAGATGTCCAAAGACTTGCTCATAGTTGAGGGATGACATTTTTTAGCTCCATGAGGGGTAAGTCAAGGCTAAATTTTAGTAAATAATAGATAGTATGAACTTCATGGTTATTTCTGATTAAGCGCATGACTCAATCCTCTCCGCAAAACACCTACGACTTCATCATCATTGGCGCAGGTAGTGCAGGCTGTATGTTAGCCAAGCGCTTGACTGAGAATCCCGCTAAGCGCGTGCTATTGATTGAAGCGGGGTCGCATGACAACTATATTTGGATTCATATTCCAGTTGGTTATTTGTATTGCATTGATAACCCCAGGGCTGATTGGCGTTTTAAGACTACCGCTGAAAAAGGTCTAAATGGACGCTCACTGCTGTATCCGCGGGGAAAGGTGTTAGGTGGTTGTTCATCGATTAACGGCATGATTTATATGCGTGGTCAGGTTGGCGACTATGACTCTTGGGTTAAGGCGACAGGCGATGAGTCTTGGTCTTGGGATAATGCGCTACGTCGATATAAATCCTTCGAGGATTATCACGGTGCTGCTAATCAATGGCACAGTAAAGGTGGTGAGTGGACGGTATCTCAACAGCGTTTGCGCTGGCCCATTATGGATGTCTTTAGAGAGGCCGCTGTCCAAGCGGGCATCCCGGCATCAGATGACTTTAACCAAGGCGATAACTTTGGGGTAGGGTATTTTGATGTCAGTCAACGCAAAGGTTGGCGTTTAAATACTGCCAAAGCATTCTTACGCGATGCAGCTAAGCGACCCAATCTGACGGTGATTACCGAAGCTGTAGTCAATAAGCTCTTGATTGATACGGTGAGTAAAAATTGCATCGGTGTGCAATATATAAAAGATGGAAACACCATCGATGTGTATTGCAGCAATCTCAATACTGACTCACAAGGAGAAGTCATTTTGAGTGCGGGTGCCATTGGTAGTGTGCAGGTTCTAGAGCGCTCGGGTATTGGATCAGCTACGCACCTCAACAAGCTAGGTATTCCCGTCATTGCCGATTTACCGGGCGTGGGCGAGAACCTACAGGACCATTTGCAATTACGGATGATTTATAAAGTCAATGGTATTCAGACTCTGAACACCAAATCGAGTTCTTTGCTTGGCAAGCTCTTAATCGGCATGGAGTATGTATTTAAGCGCTCTGGTCCGATGTCGATGGCGCCATCGCAGCTTGGTGCTTTTGCCTACAGCTCTCCAGAGCATGATTCTCCAAATGTGGAGTACCACGTACAACCTTTATCTTTAGAAAAGTTTGGTGAAGATTTACATACCTTTGATGCCATCACGGCCAGCGTCTGTAACTTATCAGCTCGGTTGATCCAGAAGCTCCCCCAGTGATTGCGCCAAATTATTTATCTACTGATGAGGATCGTAAGGTGGCAGCAGATTCATTGCGTCTAACACGTCAGATTATGGAAAGGCCAGCGCTTAAGCCATACACACCAGAGGAATACAAGCCTGGTATGCAATATCAAACTGAAGAAGAGTTAATTAAAGCGGCTGGAGATATTGGTACAACCATTTTTCATCCGGTGGGCACTTGCAAAATGGGCCGCGATGATGATCCTACAGCAGTACTCGATTCTCAATTACGGGTCAGGGGAGTGCATAACTTGCGAGTAGTGGATGCCTCGGCAATGCCAACGATTACCTCAGGAAATACTGCAGCGCCAACCATGATGATTGCGCAGCGCGCAGCAGAATTGCTCTGCGGTGAGTGACTCAGTTAATAGACTGCCAAATCGGCTGCCTAACCGCCTACCCCTAAGCCATTTATTCTTGGCTTTGGCCATTGTGGCAATCTGGGGAACTAATTTTGTCGTGATTAAAAAATCACTGGATGCGTTTCCACCATTTTTGTTCGCAACCCTGCGCTATGTTTTTGCTTTACTGCCGGCGATCTTTTTTGTAAAACGTCCCCGGGTATCGTGGCTCAACTTAGCGATGTATGGAATCTTTATTGGGGTCGGGCAATTCGGTATTTTGTTTTATGCAATCAACGGCCATATCACTCCAGGCTTAGCTTCTCTGGTGGTGCAAACCCAAGTATTTTTCACCATCGGCTTTGCGATGATCTTTGCAAAAGAGCGACTTTACTGGCATCAAGCCATCTCCATTGGAATTGCGATGATTGGTCTCTTGGTGATTGCTAGTCACATTGATAGTCAAACCAGTTTGCTTGGAATAGGTTTAGTCATCTGTGCTGGTTGTGCCTGGGGGGCAGGTAATACCGTGAGTCGACAAGCAGGTGCTATCAATATGTTTGCTTATGTTGTGTGGGCTAGTGCATTTTCGATTCCACCCCTGTTATTGCTCTCTCTGTATTTCGAGGGGGGATATTCCAGCTTAGTTTCAGCGATAGAGTTAGCGCCCTTAGGGGCTTGGGCAGGAGTCTTTTGGCAATCTTGGGCCAATACCTTATTTGGTTACGCCGCTTGGGCCTGGCTTTTATCTAAGCATCCGGCAGCTCTGGTAGCTCCGGCCCCTTTATTGGTTCCCATCTTTGGCATGGGG
>NZ_NCFJ01000660.1:0-1225 GCF_002281105.1 Polynucleobacter sp. 35-46-11 | reverse complement strand
GCTTGAGCTTGAGCAATCGCTTGTTGGACCAAGATTGCCGTAGTCTCGTCATTCAGAATACGACCTTGCTCATCTAAGACACCATCTTGACCGTGGCTTGTGTAAGGGTCAAGCGCGACATCCGTCATGATGCCCAAATTGGGGAAGCGTTTCTTGAGCTCACGCACTGCGTTTGGAATTAATCCATTGGGATTAAAAGCTTCTTTGCCATCAGGTGTTTTCAGAGATGCATCAATCACTGGAAAGAGTGCCATCACAGGAATGCCTAATGAAACGCATTCTTCGGCAACGCTAAAAAGTAAATCGAGAGATACGCGATTAACTCCCGGCATGGAGCTAACAGCTTCTGATTTACCTTGGCCTTCAAGTAGGAACACTGGGTAGATCAAGTCATTGGCCGAAACGCTGTTCTCTTGCATCAGGCGACGCGACCAATCATCGCGACGCATGCGACGTGGGCGGTGCGCCGGAAAGTTCAACAAAGAGTTAGCTTGTGATTTCATCTTCTTGAGTCTCTGCTTCAAATAACCATTTAATAACTGTATTGTCGGCCTCTTCAACGCCAATTCGCTTGGTGCTTGAGAATAATTGTGCCGTAAGTCGTTTTGAGTCACCCGTTCCATCTGGAAGGGCGGGATCATACTGCTGTAATCTTTTACGTACGGCCTCTAAGGCATGCTTGCATTCGCTTTTATTAAGCTTGTCACACTTACTGAGCAAAATATGAATTGGTTTGCCAGTTGGTACAAACCATTGAATCATTTGCTCGTCTAAATCGGTGATTCCGCGTCTGGAGTCGACGATGAGAATCATCCCGACCAGTTGCTCGCGCTCCTGCAAATAATCGCTTAGAAGGCTATTCCAGTGGTATTTGGTCTCATGATTAACGGCGGCATAGCCGTATCCTGGTAAATCCACCAAATAGGCTAATAGGTCATCCTTAGCAAAAAGCCCAAAATAGTTAATGTGTTGCGTACGCCCCGGCGTTTTACTGGCAAAAGCAAGCCGTTTTTGGTTGCAAAGTACATTAATTGCACTAGATTTACCTGCATTTGAGCGCCCAGCGAAGGCCACCTCCCGGAGTGGAGTGGCAGGCAGGCAATGGGTGTCATTGACTGTGGTCGCGAATCGGGCTTGAAAGAGTTTAGACATGTCCAGAAGCTATTGTAAAATCACGCAAAATCATGAAATATCTCATGGTGTTGGGTAAAAGGTTGTAAAAGTA
>NZ_NCFJ01000659.1:0-1226 GCF_002281105.1 Polynucleobacter sp. 35-46-11 | reverse complement strand
CCGATTGAGAATCCATCGAAATGCTCGAGGAATTGATCTGCCAAGATGGCGTTAGAAGGAATCTCGCACATCATGATCAGACGCAAGCCATTGACACCGCGCTTGAGACCAAACTTGGCCATCATATCGATTACGCGCTCAGCCTGTTTGATGGTACGAACAAACGGCACCATGATCTCAACGTTATCCAAGCCCATATCTTCACGAACACGCTTCATTGCAGCGCACTCTAAAGCAAAGGCTTCGCCGAAATCTGCTGACACGTAACGGGATGCGCCACGGAAACCCAGCATTGGATTCTCTTCATCCGGCTCATAGCGTGAACCGCCAATCAGTTTTTTGTACTCGTTTGACTTAAAGTCAGACAAGCGAACGATTACTGGTTTTGGATAGAAAGCAGCAGCAATCGTTGCTACACCCTCAACCAATTTATCTTCGTAGAACTGACGTGGGCTTGCATAGCCACGAGCTACGCTCTCAACGGCACGCTTGAGATCAGGATCAATGTTTGGGTACTCCAATACAGCACGTGGATGTACGCCAATGTAGTTATTGATGATGAACTCAAGACGGGCCAAGCCAACACCCGCATTTGGGATTTGGCAGAAATCAAATGCCAACTGAGGATTACCAATATTCATGGTGATCTTAACTGGGATCTCAGGCAATACGCCACGAGATACTTCAGTCACTTCAGTTTCAATCAAGCCATCATAAATATGACCTTCGTCGCCTTCAGCACAAGAAACCGTCACCATCATGCCGTCTTGCAAATGCTCAGTCGCATCACCGCAACCAACCACCGCTGGAACACCCAACTCACGAGCAATAATTGCTGCGTGACAAGTACGACCACCGCGATTAGTCACAATCGCGGAAGCGCGTTTCATGACCGGCTCCCAGTTAGGGTCAGTCATGTCAGCAACCAAGACGTCGCCTGGCTGCACACGATCCATCTCGCTAGGATCACGAATTACGCGAACTGGACCCGCACCAATCTTTTGACCAATCGCACGGCCTTTGGCTAGAACCTTAGAAGTGCCCTTGAGTTTGTAACGCATTTCTACCTGACCAGCAGCCTGACTCTTCACTGTCTCTGGACGTGCTTGCAGAATATAAATACGGCCATCTTGACCATCTTTACCCCACTCAATATCCATTGGGCGACCGTAGTGTTTCTCGATGATGACAGCATATTTAGCTAACTCAGTAATATCGGCATCTTC
>NZ_NCFJ01000658.1:0-1228 GCF_002281105.1 Polynucleobacter sp. 35-46-11 | reverse complement strand
AGGCTTAAAAGCCATTTTGCGAATCCATTCATACGGTTTTCCTTAATAAATCATCTTTGCAGCGCCAATTGGGTGCATTTTTTGCAGCCTCTTTTGATCATAGTTAACATTTGAGCATATTCGTTACAAAAATAGGGATGAAATGACACTCCATCCAAATTAAAATAAGACTGTTAACGCTAATTGGTAAACCTCATGGAATTTCGTCACCTTGTTTTTTTGATCTTTGTTGTCTCAGCTATTTATGTTTATTTCAGAGGTAAGGTGAGATTTGGTTTGGTTCGCTCCTTAACAGACTATCAAGTACTTTTAGCACCAATTAATAGCCTACTCTATTTATTTTCAAAAACTAGGGCGGGGGCATTTATTCCAGTTGCTGATTTTCCTGAAATGAAACCGCTTCAAGATCATTGGCAGATCATCCGCGATGAGGCTCTTGCATTAAATGCAGATGGTGCTATTGCAGCAGCCACAGGCTATAACGATATTGGCTTTAATTCCTTCTTTCGGACGGGCTGGAAGCGCTTTCATCTCTATTGGTATGGCAAGGAAATGCCATCGGCGCAGCTAAATTGCCCAAAGACTGTCGCCCTCCTGAAATCCATACCCTCAATCAAAGCGGCAATGTTTGCTTCGCTACCCCCAGGAGCAACGCTGGTTCGCCACAGAGACCCTTATGCGGGCTCGCTGCGCTATCACATTGGCCTGGTTACCCCGAATGATCCCAAATGCTTTATTGACGTGGATGGGGAGCGTTATTTTTGGAAAGACGGCGAACCAGTGATGTTTGATGAAACCTATATCCACTATGCAGCCAACGAAACCGATCACCAACGTATTGTCTTGTTTTGTGATGTTGAGCGGCCAGTTCACACTAAATTGGTGCAATTACTCAATCGCTGGTTTGGGCGCCATGTGATGAGTGCCGCATCTTCCCAAAACGTTGAGGGCGAGAAAGTTGGATTTGTAAACATTCTCTTTAAGTATTTTTATCACCTCAGGGCGCAAGCAAAAAAACTAAAAGCCAAGCACCGCAGCGTTTATTACATCGGAAAATGGGTGCTGATATTAGGGATTCTTTGGGCGATATTTTGGTAGGCATCAGGGACTCAGCACTTCAATAATTTGCTCTGGGGTAATTGAACCCCAGATCTCAACCCTCTTAATGCGGCTACTTTGCCCCGATAAGAGTTGAATTTGCTTTTGTGGCACCCTCAACTGCTTTGAA
>NZ_NCFJ01000657.1:0-1229 GCF_002281105.1 Polynucleobacter sp. 35-46-11 | reverse complement strand
GGATTAAAATCTATAATAGACAATATAAAAATATCTATCTTAATGCCCGTATACAAAGTAAAACCAGAACTACTTATATCAGCGATTGAATCGGTGAGACGCCAATCATACCTTAATTGGGAACTTTGCATTGTAGATGATGGGTCCGACGACGTCACGATTAAAAAAATCCTTGAGAACTACTCAGAAAATGACAATAGAATTAAGATTCAACTAAACAAAACCAACCATGGAATATCATCTGCAACTAATGATGCACTTGATTTAGCAACAGGGGAGTTTGTAGGATTACTGGACAATGACGACATATTGACATTTGATGCCTTAGAAGAGGTTTTCGCGGCCATCAAAAATAATCCATCCACTGACTACATTTACTCAGATGAATGCAAAATTGATGATAACGGCTTACCAATTGAAATTTTTTCAAAGCCAGACTGGAGTCCTAGTGCGCTCATAAACTGCATGTACACTGGGCACTTTTCCATTTATCGAAAAAAATTAATTTATGACATCGGAAAATTTAGATCAAAATATGATTTCTCTCAAGACTACGATTTAGCATTACGAGCTTCTTCACAAGCTAATAACATAATTCACATTTCAAAGGTCCTATACGGCTGGAGAATGACAGAAGGGTCAGGAGCACAAGGCGATAAACCTTATGCCCGTATATCAAATATTGCTGCATTGCAAGATTTCGCTGACAACAAGAGGATATTGGCTAAGGCTGAACCAGAACCATACGGCAATCATTTAAGGATACTTAAAAGCCAAAATCACGAAAAAGTGTCAATAATAATTCCATCAGACAACTTCACAAACATATCAAACACGATTGACACAATCATTGAAAACACCTTATATGAAAACTATGAAATAATTATTGTCACAAATTCCAAAATAGCCGCCAAGTTACAGCCCATAAAATCATATGATCAGATAAGGATTGCAAAATATGATTTACCCTTTAATTTTTCAGACAAATGTAATTATGGTGCCAAAATGGCAACCGGTGAAATAATTGTATTCTTTAATGATGATGTACGTGTTGTCTCGAAAGACTGGCTCGAAATAATCATTGAAGCCTTTATAACAACTGGCGCTGGAATAGTAGGCCCGAAACTACTGTATGAAAATTATCTTATTCAACATGCGGGAATGGTAACTGGAGTAAGGGGGCTTGTTGGAACAGCCTTTCATTGTTTACCGCATGAAACACAAGCGCA
>NZ_NCFJ01000656.1:0-1232 GCF_002281105.1 Polynucleobacter sp. 35-46-11 | reverse complement strand
GTTTCTACTTTCATTAACTCAGAAGGCCGTGCGCAAACAATTCAACCAGCGGTAAAGCCTTTGGGTGATTCTCGTCCAGCATGGAAAGTGTTGCGTGTTTTAGGCGGCTTATTGAATTTAGATGGCTTCCTGTACAACATGCCTGAAGAGGTATTGGGTGAAGCGCTTGGTGAAAACTATTGCACTAAGCTATCAAATCAATCTACTGCAAGCGGATTGACTAATGGAAGCGCAGCTGTAGCAGCAGGTTTAGAGCGTTTATCTGATGTTGGTATTTACGCCGGCGACCAAATCGTCCGCCGTTCATCAGCACTGCAGTTAACGCGCGATGCTAAGCGCGGCAATCAAGTTGGATTAGGTCAAGCGCTCTTTAATGAGTTGGGCTTGAAAGAGGGCGATGCTGTGCGAGTGACTCAAGATAGTCAGTCCGTAGATTTGCCGGCCACATTGGAGGCGAATTTAGCTCAGGGCGCTGTCAGAATTTCTGCGGGCACTATGGCTAGCGCTAAATTGGGATCAATGTTTGGTCCTGTAACTGTTAGCAAGGCATAAGGGACGAGATGGATAATTTCTTGAACCTCGTTACCACCCAAGGTGAGGCCTTCTTTGGCTCACTATGGCCACTCGTTTGGGCTTTGGTACGTATCGTGATCATCGTGTTGCCAATGTTTGGCGCCGTTGCATACATGACTCTTTGGGAACGTAAGTTAATCGGCTGGATGCATATCCGACTCGGACCAAACCGTGTTGGTCCATTAGGTTTGCTACAACCTATTGCTGACGCTTTGAAGTTGCTCATGAAGGAGATTATTTCTCCTACTCGGTCTAGCAAAGTGTTGTATTTCATTGCACCGGTGATGGTGATCATGCCAGCTTTTGCTGCATGGGCAGTCATCCCCTTCCAAGCAAAAATGGTCTTGGCGGATGTCAACGCAGGTTTACTGTACGTCATGGCAATCTCATCTATTGGTGTTTATGGCGTAATCTTGGCCGGTTGGTCATCTAACTCCAAATATCCTTTCCTTGGCGCAATGCGTGCATCAGCACAAATGATTTCTTACGAAATTGCTATGGGCTTTGCATTGGTCACCGTATTACTGACTTCAGGTTCTTTGAATCTGAGTAGCATCGTTGCTTCCCAAGAGCAGGGTTATTTTGCTGGTATGGGATTGAACTTCCTTTCTTGGAATTGGTTGCCATTGCTCCCAATGTTCGTGATTTACTTTATCTCT
>NZ_NCFJ01000655.1:0-1232 GCF_002281105.1 Polynucleobacter sp. 35-46-11 | reverse complement strand
TAGCGACCTCCAGTAGATGCCATCGTTCCAGTCAGTGGACCAGTTGCCCAAATCATTTTATTTTCAGCAGACAGTGGATCAACTTTAGGATCCAACTCTTCCACTAAATACTTCGAAGCTAAACCTCGTGAGCCTAAATATTCCTTAGCCCACTGCATATTGATTGGCTCTGAGGCACAAGTGCCGGCAGTTAGATTAACGCGTAGTAATTTTCCAGCCCATGACATGATCGTTTTCCTATGCTTTTTTAGTTGGAACTATTTTGATTGCCGAGCTTGTCTGCCCATTCACGCATTTTGTCTAAGCCCGTCCAGTCGGCATCTACATAGGTAATAGCCTGAGTTGGGCACGCAGTTGCACATGCTGGATCGCCGCCACATAAATCACACTTCTGAACCTTGCCAGTATCTTGAACATAATTAATAGTTCCAAAGGGACAAGAAATCGTACACACCTTGCAACCTACACAGGTGTCATCGGAAACAACTTTGGCTCCAGTGAGGATATCCAAGCTAATCGCATCAACGGGACAAGCCTGAAGACACCAAGCTTCTGCACACTGGGTGCAGGTATAAGGAACCTTCTTCCCTGTATCGTGAAACTCGAATACTTTAATTCGGGACTTAGAGGTATTAAACACTCCATAGTGCTCATAACTGCAAGCCATCTCACATTGAAGACAGCCTGTGCATTTATCTGCATTGATGTGCAGGGACTTTTGCATACCGGTTCCTTTGGCTCATAACTGCAATTTCTTGCATATAAGAGAAGATCTTGATCGATATAAGGGTATCTAGATAGCTAGGGAAAGCCCTAGCTATTGGGCTAAAAATAAAAATGGAGGCCAAGGCCTCCATCTAAATAACGCCATAAAAAATTATTGGCTTATTAAGCTAATGCTCCGCAGCAGTTCTTGTATTTCTTCCCACTACCGCAGGTGCAAGGGTCATTACGCCCAACCTTAGGACCACTTCGAATGGGTGCTGGAACTATTTCAATTGCTGCACCACGATCGCCGGTTGACCCCGCCACCTCAAGATCTGCATCAGCATGCTGATACTGCACGTCTGAGAGCTTAGCCAAGTCCTCGTTCATTGACTCGGAGGCTTCGTCCAACTCGCTTGCACTACGAATTTGAACTGTCATGATGTTTTTTACAACGTCATTCTTAATGACATTGAGCAGCTCACCATACAGCTCGAATGCTTCGCGGCGGTATTCTTGTTTTGGAT
>NZ_NCFJ01000654.1:0-1238 GCF_002281105.1 Polynucleobacter sp. 35-46-11 | reverse complement strand
TTTGGCTTCATTCAAATCCCGAGGTGTCATGGCCTTCACAGTGCCATAGGTTCCCACTGGCATGAAGATCGGCGTTTGAACGCTGCCATGGGGAAGGTCAAGCTGGCCAAGACGTGCAGGGCTTGCAGAGTCACGCGCCAAGATATTGAAGTGAACAGGTTTAGTCATGAGTTTGTCTAGTTAAGAACATCGCATCGCCGTAGCTAAAAAAGCGATATTCATTTTGAATGGCATGTTGATAGGCATGGCGGATATTGTCTACACCAGCAAAGGCACTTACCAACATGAGTAAGGTCGATTTTGGTAGATGAAAGTTTGTCAGCAAACAATCTACGGCTTTGAAGGTGTAGCCGGGAGTAATAAATAAATTGGTTTCGCCGCTGGCTTCTTGGTTTTGAGCCTGACTCTCTAGGGCCCGTAGACTGGTTGTTCCAACGGCAATGACTCTGCCGCCAGCTTGGTGGGTGGACTCTATTGCTGTGATGGTTTCTGCGGGGACTGAGAACCACTCGTAGTGCATTTTGTGTTTACTAAGGTCTTCTTCGCGAACTGGTGTAAAGGTACCTGCGCCTACATGTAGAGTCACAGAGACTTGCTTAACTCCAAGCTCATTTAGCCTCTTCAAAATAGCTTCATCAAAATGTAATCCTGCCGTAGGGGCGGCGACAGCACCAGGGTTTTTGGCAACCACAGTTTGATAGCGATTGGCATCTTCCTGATTTGGTTGATGCTCTATGTAAGGCGGTAGTGGCAATTCACCGAAACGCTCAAGCAAATCAAACACATTCTCTGGAAAGCGCACTTCATAGAATCTGCCGTCATAGTCAAGCATTTCCACTGGGAATGTTTCGCCCGCTTTGTTGTGGACATGGACAATGCTCCCGGTCTTGGGAACTTTGGAAGCTCTAATTTGTACCCAGGCTTGTTGATCGCCGCTAATGCGTTCAATAAGGAGCTCTACATTGCCCCCCGTCTCCTTTTTGCCATGCAGGCGCGCAGGGATCACCTTGGTGTCATTAAAGACGAGTAAATCCCCAGGTTTGATAAGGTTAAGAATCTCTGGGAATTTCCGATCGATCAATTGAGCGACATTACCCCCCTCTATATTCAGTTCTAAGAGGCGACTATCCGTTCTATTAGCCAGGGGATGCTGGGCAATTAGTTCGGGCGGGAGGTCGTAATTGAAGTCGGAAAGTTGCATAGCATTACCATCAGGTATTGGATTTTAACGATGACGA
>NZ_NCFJ01000653.1:0-1241 GCF_002281105.1 Polynucleobacter sp. 35-46-11 | reverse complement strand
GTGAGGTTCATACTCAAGATGCTTTTGAGTTTATTGATGAGCCCAAGGCAGTCTCCCCTTACCACCTACTTCAACAAACAAATCTGACTGAGCCAACTGTAGAGATGCTGGAGTATTTTGCAGCCTCTCTTCCCAAGAAAAACTCAGTTGATCAGGTCTTAGCTTTAGCTGCCGCAGTACAAGAGACTATTTTGTACTCACCAGGGCAAACCAATTTTGCAACCACCGCTGCCCAATCCTTTGCCATGAAATCCGGTGTTTGCCAAGACCATGCGCACATCATGCTTGGGCTGTGTCGTGCCTCAGGTATTCCGGCACGTTATGTCAGTGGCTATTTCTTTGCTGAAGATGCACCAAACCTTGCAAGCCATGCCTGGATTGATTTCTGCACTGATATTGATAAAGGTCTTTGGACCAGTATTGATATCACCAATGCCTGCTTTACTGATGCACGTCATGTTCGCTTAGCGATTGGCAGGGACTACTACTCGGCAGCACCTGTCAAAGGGGTTCGCTCTGGCGGAGGTGGTGAAGAATTAAGCGCCAGCATCTCGATTACCCAAGCCAAGTAAGAGATAATCCAGAGAAATAATTAAAGGGGTTGCAGGATGACGTATTGCGTTGGGCTTTGCCTAAAAGATGGCTTGGTTTTTTTATCGGATACTCGCACCAATGCGGGTGTTGATCAGATCGGTACCTTTAGAAAGATGTCTTTATTCCAGAAGGATAAAGATCGCTTTTTTACCCTCATGAGCGCTGGCAATCTTGCCATTACTCAAGCAGTTAAAGAGATCCTATTACAAGGCCAACTCCTCAATGGGAAGAATTTATGGAATGTGGAAAGCACTCACGATGCAGCCGTTGTCATTGGCGATGCCATCAAGCAAGTTTATGACCGAGATCACAAGGCACTCGAAAAAGCAGGCATTGATTTCAATTGCAATCTGATCTTTGGCGGACAAATAAAAGGTGAACGCCCAAGACTCTTCAATATCTACTCTGCTGGCAACTTTATTGAGGCTACGCCTGAGACTTGTTACTTCCAGATTGGTGAGTCTAAATATGGCAAGCCAATCTTAGACAGGGTCATTAGCTTTGATACTCCACTCAATCTAGCCACCAAGTGCGCCCTCATCTCGATGGATTCAACACTCAACAGCAATATTTCTGTTGGCTTACCGTTGGACTTGATGGTCTATGAAAAGAATTCTTTGCAAGCTAGTAAGCTGGTTACGATGGAT
>NZ_NCFJ01000652.1:0-1241 GCF_002281105.1 Polynucleobacter sp. 35-46-11 | reverse complement strand
CTTCAAAAATGGGTTCCTGAGGCACATAGGCAATCCGTAGACCTTGCTGATACTGCAAGAGCCCATCATCCATTTTTTCAATGCCGGCGAGAATCTTCAGTAGCGAAGATTTACCAGTGCCATTGCGGCCAATTAAGCCAACCCGCTCCCCTGATTCAAGGGAAAAAGCAGTGTTTGCGAGGAGATCAACGTGGCCAAAAGCCAGTTTTGCATCAGTGAGTACGATTAAAGCCATGGCGACATTATCGTCACTTCATCAAAAGTGCTGACTTTTCTAGTAAGCACGGGATCAAGAAGTAGAATTTACACACGCTTTTCAGCCAAACTCAGAGATTAATGACCTGCAAACTATCCCCTTCCGCCCCACGCTTGATCCTCTTTGCAGGCCATGCTGGTACTGGAAAATCCACTCTAGCTAAAAAAGCATTGCCGCTCATTGTGGAAAAAACAGGGGAGGACTTTTTCTTTTTAGACAAAGATACCGCCTACGGCGCATTTAGCTCCCACATCATGGAGCTCACCACCAATAATCCGAATGATCGTGATAGCCCTTATTACTTAAAACATCTCCGAGATTGGGAGTATGCGGGCCTCATTGCAATTGCCAAAGAAAACCTCCAGCTGGGAGTCAATGTCATTCTCGTTGGCCCTTTTTCTAGCGAGATCCAAAGCGGCAGGATGTTTGATCCAGAAGGATTGGGCATTCCTAGGGAGACAAGCATTCGGATTGCGTGGATTGATCTAGATGAGAATGAAGCTAAGCGTCGCATGGAAAATCGCGCCGACCCCAGAGATGAATGGAAGCTTGTGCATTGGAAGGAATATATTAAGCGCAGAGTCGAACCTCCTACCCATGAATCTATCAAACGCTTTGATAATCTTCACTTTGACCAAAATAAGTTTAATAAGCTAATCGAGTACTTAAGCGAATTCGAGTAGCAAAAAATAGAGCCCCTCAGGGGCTCTATATCAAGTTCTAAGAACTGAATTCTTAGAACTTGTATGTCACACCAACAGCTGGCATCCATGGGTTCAATGTCAGCTTACCCAAGTTTGCACCACCTGAAACAGCTTGAACATTAGTTGCCATCGTTGCATATTTCACATCCAAGTTCAGGCCCCAGTTTTTATCAAGCATGTAATCCATGCCGACCTGACCAACAAAACCAACGCTGGAAGGTTCAATTTGCAAACCAGCTCCACCACCGTAGAAGTTTTGACGATTACCGAAAATAGTGTAG
>NZ_NCFJ01000651.1:0-1242 GCF_002281105.1 Polynucleobacter sp. 35-46-11 | reverse complement strand
AACTATGACAATGCACGCCGTACCGCAGCCCAAAGTACCCGTGCAGCATTTACTGGCTTTTATGGTGGCCTAGCCAGCGTCAAAGCCTATGAGGCTGCAGAGCGTTCTTCCACTTCAGCACTTGAATCAAGCAAGCTGGGATTTCAGGTGGGGACTTTGATCAACATCGATGTATTGATTGCCTTAGATACCGTGATCACTACACGCTCGCAATTACAGCAAGCGCGCTACAGCACAATTCTGAATGCCATAAAGCTTAAGGCACATGCGGCAGCACTATCGGATGAAGATCTGATTGCTATCAATACCTTGTTGCGCTAACAACTAAAAAACAGTCAACACTTAAGCTTGATCTAGAAGCTTAAAAGACGCATCAAGAACCTCTTGAACGCTGGGTGGATGTTGAATATTACCCACATTACAAATTCGATCAGACCAATAACCCTCAGTCTTCCAGCGGGGTGAGTCGCAATAGATTTCGACAGTAGGCTTGTCGAGAACTGCTGCTAAATGCGTTAGGCCAGTATCTACCCCCACTGTTAAAGCAGCTCCAGCAATGACTGAGAATGCCTCTTCAATCGAAAATGCCGGAGGTACAAGCGCTCCAGGAATCTGCTCTGCCAGAGACATACTGACAGACTTCTCCTTAGTGCTGCCCCAAGGGAGAACCATCTGATAGCCACGAGTTGATAGATCCTTGCCCAACTCAACCCAATGCTTATTAGACCAACGCTTCGCTTCCCGTGCAGTCGAATGAAAACAAAGAATATAGGGCGCTTTCAAGCCCTGGACTGAAGTGCCTGGAATATTTTGTACAAATGCTTTGGGATAAAACTGGGGCGCATCATTTCGCTCCATCAAAGACCAATCCAATGCTGAGCACATCACCCAGCGTGAACGATCGACCGCATGGCACTGCTTGGGGACCTGAACTGACTGGTTATAAAAAAATCTAGACAAAGGCTCGTAACCCGAGAACTCTGTTGCATTGGCAAGGCCTGCAACTACAGCATTAGGACTTTTTCTAGCTAGGGAGCATACGATGGCAGATTTCAGTAGGCCCTGCGTTTCTATTAATACGTCATAAGCACTAATTTGAAGAGTTTCTCTAAACGCAAAAAATTCTTTCCATGTAGCCAGGCTAAAGAGATTTTTCTTCCAGCGACGTAATCCAAAGGGAATGATGCGATCGATTCCTCGAAAGCCATCATTTGACAGCAAAGGCTCAAGTAAGTGGACATA
>NZ_NCFJ01000650.1:0-1244 GCF_002281105.1 Polynucleobacter sp. 35-46-11 | reverse complement strand
CACATTTAATTTTTGCATGGAATTTTCAAACGAAGTTTTTTGGTGATTTTTTCTCACAAATAAAATCGCCTGCTAAGCCCCTGTTCATGGAGCTTTGATTTTTCCTATTTTTTGGTCAAGGAAATAAAACAACGCTGTGATTTGTTCGAAAAATCTCAAAAATATACAGTGACTCCATCAACACAAAAAGTTTCATCAGCACTTTCGCTAAAACCGTGTTGGTATTTTTAAAACTTGAAGGAGCAACACCATGAGAATCACAGCAAATCAAAAGCAAGAAATCGCTAACGCCACTTTGGTAAAACTAGATGCATTAGCAAACCGTCGTCAAGTCTGGCAACGGGACTTTTACGATAAATCCAATAAGGCGCTTTACGCCCTTCTCTCGGATTGCCTTGGTATGTATTACGAAATTAAAGGCAGCTCTGCTGAGAAAGTCGTTTTAGAAGGTATTAAAGCCAATCTAGAAGGACGTGGCATTAAGGTACAAACCAGCACCCCAGTACTGACCTTGATCGTAAAGTACGTATTTAATGCTGAGCGCCGCCGCGCTTCTGCTTATTCCCGTGCATTACGAGTAGCAGCTAAAGAGTCGATTTCAGTGGGTAATTTCGCTGAATGGGTAATCAAGGTAGGCGGTATTGAAGAAGTAGCCAGTACTAAGGGCATTACCGATGAGACCATTAAAAAGCGTAGTCAGCTTGATAATAAGGTTGCCGAGGTTAAGCAATTATTAGTTAACCAACTACAACACCCGTTGAGTTTGGTGCCAAAAACTGCCTTAGCGCATCCAGCTGATTCTGCTGAATACACGCTCTTAATTGGCAAGATGCTAGCTAGTGGTCAAACGCAGGTTTTAAGCGTAGTGCCAGGCTCTACTACTGCCATGATCGAGCAAGCCATACGTAAGATTGCTCAAGAACTACTGAATAAGGTTGATGAGCATATCAAAGCCCAAGCAGAGCTTGCAGCACAAGCGGCAATTACTGAAGCGGCTAACCAAGCCTACTTCAAAGAGATGGCTTAAGCCTTTGCAAGTCTTGACAGGGGTGCGGTACCTATCACCTCACCCCTGCTTTTACCCAAATTAGAAAGGAATTACCATGAGCTTCGCACTCAAATACGCACCCACCTGTCTAGATGACGTAGTTATTGGCAGTCAAACCCTTAAAAATAGGCTATCTGACTACATCAATGATCGGGACTTAAAACCCCTCATCCTTCACGGCGGGGTTGGTACTGGC
>NZ_NCFJ01000649.1:0-1245 GCF_002281105.1 Polynucleobacter sp. 35-46-11 | reverse complement strand
ACATCTAGGCAAGCAAGTGATTAGCAAGTTTGCATTAGATAAAGATGCTGACCCACAAAGCTACGGCATTGGAATTAAGGAGTTATGGGAAGTTGAGCCGTCTAAGAGCAAGCCTGGCCTAGTAGTTCATACAGCTGGGTGGCCACTGGAGAGCGATACCTATGGCGGTTCATTCTTATATCACTTGGGTGATAACAAGGTCGCAGTAGGTCTGGTGGTAGGTCTCTCCTATAAGAATCCTTACCTCTCTCCTTTTGAAGAATTCCAGCGCTATAAATTACATCCTAAGATTCGCGAGACCTTTGAAGGCGGTAAGCGCTTGGCCTATGGCGCTCGTGCACTAACGGCTGGCGGATTAAATAGCCTGCCTAAAACTGTATTCCCCGGTGGCGCATTAATTGGTTGTGATGCTGGCTTCTTAAATGCATCCCGCATTAAAGGAAGCCATGCCGCCATTAAGACCGGCATGCTGGCTGCTGAATCCGCAGTTGCAGCGCTTAATGAGAATCGCTCTGCTGATGTCTTGTCTGCATATCCAAGCGCCTTCAAAAATAGTTGGCTACATACCGAGCTAAATCAAGCGCGCAACTTTAAGCCGTGGATGTCCAAAGGACTTTACCTTGGAACTCTGATGGTTGGTCTAGAACAAAAGCTGTTGGGCGGCAATATGCCCTGGACAATTCATTTAAAGCATGCAGACCATGAGTGCCTTGAACCAGCAGCACAGCATCAACCGATCGACTATCCAAAGCCCGATGGCAAGATTACTTTTGACCGCCTCTCCTCAGTATTTATTTCTAATACTAATCATGCTGAGAACCAACCTATTCACCTCACATTAAAAGATGCGTCGGTGCCTGTCAGCTTGAATCTCAAAACTTTCGCAGGTCCCGAGCAACGTTACTGCCCTGCCGGCGTATATGAGTATGTAGAAAAAGATGGGCAGCCACAGTTACAAATCAATTCGCAAAACTGCGTGCATTGCAAAACCTGTGACATCAAAGATCCAAGTCAAAATATTATTTGGATTACCCCCGAGGGTGGTGGTGGCCCGAACTACGGATCAATGTAAAGAATGTTGATTGATTTATCTAGCTGGGTAGTGGCGTGGGCGCATTTTCCCAATCGCCATACCTGCTAATCCACAAGCTAATGCGGCCATCACAAACACATTGCGTGGCTGAGTTGCTTCCCAGAGCCAGCCCGCAACTAAACCGCCTAGCGTTCCACCCAAGCCATAAGATA
>NZ_NCFJ01000091.1:0-7620 GCF_002281105.1 Polynucleobacter sp. 35-46-11 | reverse complement strand
CGGTAATCCTGAGTAAGGAAGAGCAGGCAATGCATGCAGTACGAAGCCCTAACGAGCTCAATACCCAAAGCGTATTTGAAGTAAGGCTGGCAGAGGGGCGGGTAGAGGTGGAGTTTTCAAAAGTTATCTAGGCCAACTAAAAACCTTAACGTGTTCGCGTGTATGTATAGCAATGCTATACAATATACAATGAGGGATGATTAAATCTTTTAGGCATAAAGGTTTGGAGTTGTTTTTTCAAACCGGAAAAAAGACTGGGATACAGTCTTCCCATTCAAATAAATTGAGTAGGCAGTTAGCTAGATTGGATGAGGCCACATGTTGGGAGGATGTCAACATTCCTGGGTGGAGGCTTCACTTGCTATCAGGAAAACTAAATAATCATTACTCAATCGCCGTGAGTGGAAATTGGAGAATTACTTTTAAATTTGATGATAAAGATGTCATATTGCTTGATTATCAGGATTACCATTAAGCGGTAAGTTAAGGAATACAAAATATGAGAAAAATGCATAATCCACCTCACCCTGGTTTGATCATCAAAGAGGATATTCTCCCTGTATTGGGTATGAGTGTGACTGAGGCTGCGGACCAGTTGGGTATTACACGCGTCGCACTTTCCCGTGTAATTAACGGGAAGGCTGCTATTTCACCGGACATGGCCTTACGCATTGAGAAATGGTTAGGCATTAAAAACGGTGGCAGTGCGGATATTTGGTTAAGCCAGCAGGCGACATACGATTTATGGAAGGCGAGAAAATTGGGTGTGCCGAAGGTAAAGTCAGTTGGCGTTATTCTCGATCATGCTTTAGCTTAGATTTTATGGTGACAAATTTATTAGAAGTAAAAACTAAACGCTCACAATCCATTTTAGTGCTCGGTTTTGGCCAATCCTTGCCGCAATCAATATAAAGAGATAGCCCAGTCTCAAGAGCGTCAACCGCATTTTCGAGCGCCTCTTTTTCATTTGCTCCAAACGTAATTGCTTCTGGCACATCCCTAAATGTGACTAAGATATTGGAACCATCTTTTGTAAGTTTTGCGGGGTATTGGGGCATCACGCTATCGTACTGCCAGTAATTAAGCTGGATATAAACGTGGTTAATCAATATGTTTCTAAAGAATATTTGGCTCAATCTCAAGTTGTACGCCGAATTTCCCCAACACTTCTTCCTGAATGCTTTTTGCAAGATTGAGGATGTCGGTAGAGGTCCCGCCACCATGATTGACTAGCACTAGTGCTTGCTTTTCATAAACACCTACAGGGCCAACACGCTTGCCTTTAAAGCCACATTGATCAATCAGCCATCCGGCCGCCAACTTTCGCTTGTCATTGCTATCTGGATAAGAAACCAGATCCGGAAATTGCTTACTTAGTTGTTCGCAATATTCAGTGCTGACAATCGGGTTTTGGAAAAAACTTCCCGCATTACCAATGACCTTGGGGTCTGGCAATTTATTAGATCGGATAGTGCATACCGCATCAAAAATTTGCTGAGCACTTGGGCTGGTCTTTAACTCGGCAAATTGCTTTGCTAGATCAGCGTACTGTAATCGCGCTTGCCAAGCCTTGGGGATTTTAAAAACAACCTTTGTCACGATAAATCGATTGGGATTTTGCTTGAAGTAGCTATCGCGATAGGCAAACTGGCAGGCTTCTTGCGGGAGAGTGACAAAGGCATGGGCTGCAGAATCAAATGCTTCGATGCTGTCGATGTATTCACCTATCTCAACACCGTAGGCCCCAATGTTTTGAATGGGTGCGGCACCAACAGTGCCCGGTATGAGGGCGAGGTTTTCTAGTCCGGGTAAATTGTGATCTAGCGTCCAAGCAACGAATTCATGCCAATTCACACCAGCGCCTACTGATATCCAGGAGTTGTTGTCATCCGCTCTGAGGATCTCTTGGCCGAGAATGTTAATGAGTAGTGTTGCCCCTGGTAAAGACTTAGGAAGAATCACATTACTGCCGCCGCCTAATACACGCCACTCAAGCTTTTTATCCTCGAGTTCTTTCGTGAGAGCTGGTAACTGATCAGAGCATGTGATCTCGTACGCCAGTTGCGCTTCGGAATCCAGGCCAAAGCTATTCCGGTGCTTGAGCCCCAGATTGGGGGTCAATTTTGCTGGATTGGGCGCATTTTTTGCGGAGTTCATGCCACAATCTTATTCGTGTTCGAGTTTCTGTTCGTAATTTGTGAAAAAACTTGAAAAGCAACAATGCAATAGCTAAATTTGCAGAATTGTTTACCCAGATTATTTAAGGAGTTTGAGATGCCCTCATTTGACGTAGTGTGTGAGCCAGACATGATCGAGTTGAAAAACGCAATCGAGCAATCTAATAAAGAGATTACCAATCGTTTTGACTTTAAAGGCTCTGATAGCCGAGTGGAGCAAAAGGACGAGACTTTGATCTTGTTTGGTGATGATGACTTTAAGTTGGGTCAAGTACGTGATGTGCTTTACGGCAAGATGGCCAAACGCAATGTGGATGTGCGTTACCTTAAAGACGACAAAAAAGAGACTATTGGTAGCGATAAACGCAAGCAAACCATGAAGATCCAAAAAGGTATTACTTCCGAGTTGGCTAAAAAAGTAGTGCGCATCATCAAAGACAGCAAGATCAAAGTGCAAGCCAGTATTCAGGGTGATGCAGTACGTGTCACTGGTACCAAACGTGACGATTTGCAAGAAACGATGGCATTGCTCAAAAAAGAGGTAACAGAAGCGCCATTGGGTTTTAACAATTTCCGTGACTAAATCTCTAAGACAAGTCTCTGCACGCTCATGCCTCAGTTGGTAGGCAAGTAAGAGGGGTAAGCTTTTGGGGCAGTGCGATACCTCCGATTGCTTTGATCTAAGAAGCTTTTCGCATTAAGGCAGCCCTGCTGGCTATGCTAACTGTTCTCCTAGACGATGCTTGAGTGCACTTATCCGCCAATAACCCAGTTTAGATAAAAGGTTACTTTTTGGAACCTTTAGGGCTATAATGTACTCATCTCAAGGAGAGAAACATGTCTATTAACGTTAAATTGTCTGAAAGTTTGGTAGAACAGGCTAAAGCTTACGGGCAAATTGAGCACCGTTCGGTGCCTAAGCAGATTGAATACTGGTCACGGATTGGTAGGGTTGCTCAAGAAAACCCAGATTTACCGTTTTCCATGATTCGAGAGATTTTGATTGCCGATCAAGAGCCGATCATCGGCGAGTATGTATTTAGTTGATGCGCTTACTCCTGACGGCTTCGTTTGTAAAAGCGATCAAAAAATTACATCCACAACAAAAATCTGAGTTAGATAGCGCGGTTAAATCTATTGGTTTAGATCCATCCATTGGAGAGGCCAAGGTTGGGGATCTACTGGGTGTGCGTGTTTTCAAGTTTCGACTTTCACAGCAACAGTGCTTGTTGGCTTATCGTATTTTGGATGAAGAAAGTATTAAGTTATTGACCTTTGGCCCGCAGGAAAATTTCTATCGTGATTTAAAGCGGCAGGATGATTGAAGTGGTTTTATTGTGACCGCCGATCAAAGCCTGGCTCCACCACTTGAGGTGTCGATTGCATCGACAAGCCAAGAGGCTATCGAGCGCTTCTGTGATGCTTGTTGGCTAGAAGATGGCTTGGCACAAAATAGTTTGTCTGCTTATCGCCGAGATCTACTGCTCTTGGCGCAGTGGCTTTTTAAAGAATCAGGTGCCGATCTCTACAGTGTGTCGGAAAAAGATCTCACTGCTTACATTGCGCATCGACGCGCAGATAAAGCAACCACTGCTAATCGTCGACTGACGGTATTCAAGCGCTTTTATCGCCATGCTCTGCGCATGAATTTGGTAAAAAGCGACCCCTGCATTGGTTTGCGTGCGGCCAAGCAGGCGCTACGTTTTCCTAAGACCTTAAGTGAAGATCAGGTTACTGCTTTGCTCAATGCCCCCGATGTGGAAACTTCACTCGGATTGCGTGATCGCACGATGTTGGAGTTGATGTATGCCAGCGGTTTGCGAGTTTCTGAAATCGTCTCTTTAAAGACGGTTGCTCTAGGATTAAACGAGGGCGTTATTCGGGTGGTCAATGGTAAGGGTGGTAAAGAGCGGCTTGTGCCTTTTGGTGGTGAGGCGGGGCAGTGGTTACGTCGCTATCTTTCTGATGCCAGAACACCATTGCTGGAAGGTAAAACTTCGGATGCGGTATTTGTGGGGCGTCATACGGGAACTGGTTTAACTCGTCAGGCTTTCTGGGCGCTGATAAAGCGATATGCCACGATTGCCAATATTCCTGTTGCTCTATCCCCCCATACCTTACGTCATGCTTTTGCTACCCATTTACTTAATCATGGGGCTGATTTAAGGGTAGTGCAGCTCCTTTTAGGTCATGCTGATATCTCAACTACTCAGATCTATACCCACGTTGCTAGAGAGCGTCTGAAGTCGATTCATCAACAGCATCATCCTAGAGGCTCTTAACCAGGATTTCCAGAGGGGTATTGCTACAACATCTCTTTAATTTAGGTCTCAACCCAGTTCTCAAGAGCAAGGTTTGCAACCCTTTTAAATTCACGTAAATTATTCGTGACTAGAATGAGTCCCTGGCCAATTGCATGGGCGGCAATATGAATATCGTTCTCACCAATAACTTCACCTTTGTTCTCTAGCGCCGCTTTAATTTGGCCGTAGTGTTGAGAAGCTTTTGCGTCATAAGGGAGAACTTCGAGATGGCTAATGAATTCCTCTATAGCCTCTAAATTCTTATCAAGGTTGGGACTTTTCTCCGCGCCATAAATTAATTCAGATAAGGTGATGCTTGAAATTGCCATCCGACTCGCATTCGTGTTAAACATCTTTAATACTTCGACTGGTTTGCGCTTAAGTACGTATATAACAATATTGGTATCCAATAAATACTTGAGCATTACAGGTCTTCCCGTTTAACCGGTTTTTGTTCCCCGCGTTCATTCATAAAGTCATTTGATACGGATGGTCCGCTTAGGAAAAAGTTATCCCATGTGTTTTCAAGTGGCGTAATTATTCGCTCACGACCGCGAATACGGACAATGACTTTTTTTACATCATCCGGTAAGCGGGCTTCTGCCGGCAATCTAACTGCTTGGCTACGATTGTTTGTAAACACCGTGGTGATTGCTATGGACATAACGCTCTCCTTATGTATATAGCAATAGTATATAGCATTTCAGTCAGGATTATCAATCCAAAAAATAACTAGCTAGATAAGTGTTTAAGATATCCCCATGAATTTAACTTTAGATCTGTTGCTGATCCCGATTGCCTACTTGATTGGTTCCATCTCTTTTGCGGTTGTAGTGAGTAAATGCATGCGTTTGCCTGACCCCCATTCTTATGGCTCTGGCAATCCAGGAGCGACTAATGTTCTGAGAACTGGTAATAAGCTGGCCGCTGTACTCACATTAATAGGCGATGCCTTAAAGGGTTACCTTGCAGTCATGTTGGCCAGAGTATTGCTCGGTGATGAATCTTTGACATCCACACTCAATTCTTGGTTGTTATGTGCAGTTGTCATCGCTGTGTTCTTGGGGCATCTATTTCCGATATTCCATGGCTTTAAAGGTGGAAAAGGTGTTGCTACGGCCTGCGGTATTTTGTTTGGTATTAATTGGATTTTGGGCTTAGCTACCTTGAGTACCTGGATCATTGTGGCGATGTTTATGCGCTACTCTTCTTTGGCGGCCTTAGCAGCTGCAATCTTTGGCCCAATCTATTTTGTTTTCTTGTTTGGCTTTCAGCCGATGGGCATTGCGCTTCTGGTGGTTTGTCTTTTGTTGATCTGGCGTCATCGCAGCAATATTCACAATCTCATGAATGGCAAAGAGAGCCGCATTGGTTCCAAGAAAAAAGTACAAACTGAATCTAAAGGCCAACAATGACTATTGCGTATTGGTGTGTTCTGTTCATGGGATTGTTTCCCTACGTAGCAGCTGGCATTGCAAAAAAAGGTTTTGAGGGTTACGACAACGGCATGCCTAGACAATGGCTTGCTAAACAGACGGGATTTCGGGCGCGTGCTAATGCTGCCCAAGCCAATCTTTTTGAGTCGCTCCCCTTCTTTTTCGCGGCAGTGATCATCGCATCCATCGCAAATGCACCGCAAGGCCGAGTGGATTTATTAGCAATTGGGTTTGTTGCAGCACGCGTTGCATACCTAGTTTGCTATGTAGCCAATTGGCCAACAATTAGATCTATTGTTTGGCTTGCTGGCTTAGCTTGCGTAGTAGCAATCTTCTTTCAGATTTAAAGAATAAAAACTCATCTACAAAAATTCATCGAGACAATATATATGCCCACCAAAAAAACTCCTACGAAGACGGTTGCAAAGACCCCTGCTAAAAAGGCCTCAAGCGTCAAGCCTGCCAAGAAAGTAGCTGCCAAAAAGAGTGATGCTGGCACACCGTTATCTGTAGTGATTCGTCGACGCATTGAGGCGCAAAAGGCGCGCTTTCATGCGAATGACAATATTGCTAAATTCATTCAACCTGGCGAGTTAGAAGGCTTGGTAGATGAAGTGGCAGAAAAGATGCAAGCCGTTCTTGAGAGCTTAGTGATTGATACCGAGAGTGATCACAACACTAAGAACACTAGCCAGCGTGTGGCCAAGATGTTTGTGAAAGAAGTATTCAATGGCCGTTATGTTGAACAGCCTACCTTAACGAAGTTCCCTAACGTTAGCCGCTTAAATGAGTTGATGATTATTGGCCCTATTACTGTTCGTAGCGCTTGTTCCCATCACCTTTGCCCCATCATGGGCCGCATATGGATTGGCGTATTACCAAGTAAAGAATCCGCACTCATTGGTTTATCAAAGTACTCACGCTTGACTGAATGGGTGATGTGTCGTCCACAGATTCAGGAAGAGGCGGTGGTTGAGTTGGCCGATATGCTGGAGAAAAAAATCAAGCCGATTGGTGTTGCGATCGTGATGGATGCAGACCACTTCTGTATGCAATGGCGTGGCGTTAAAGATCGTGATTCGAAGATGGTGAACAGCGTGATGCGCGGTGCTTTTCTGAAAGACTCTAATTTGCGTAGAGAGTTTTTATCACTCTTAGATAAGCGATAGGCAGTGGTATTGAAGAAAACCCTGTTGAGAAGTTGCATTGGCATTTGTCTCATTTGCGCTTTGCTCGGGTGCTCTCTGTATCCAGATATTAATAAAGACCCAGCTAAAAACAATAAGGTGACCTTTCAGCGTGATGCGATAGATTGCGCTCAGGCATACCCCGAGGCTGGTTCTGGAGTTCACGTAAGGCAACGTATTAACTGTATGAATCTAAAGGGGTGGTATTAAATTTCCTCCGCGAGGGCTTGCGAACCTAATAATTTTTCTTTGAGAACAATTCTCAAGTAAAAAACTATATAAATCAACAGCTTATATAGCTTCTATTGGATTCATTTGATCTGATCTATGATCCCTCCAGATACAAATTTTGTTCCATCTCACTCACTGGAGTTCATATGAAAAATAGTCGTCGCCAATTTATGATTTTGTCCGCTGCTGGTGCTTGCACATTGGCTTTGAACGGTAAAGTTCAAGCTCAAGCAATGGTTGCTGAAACTGATCCACAAGCTGCTGCTTTGGGTTACAAGGCTGATGC
>NZ_NCFJ01000648.1:0-1245 GCF_002281105.1 Polynucleobacter sp. 35-46-11 | reverse complement strand
GACAATACGAGCTGATGGATTGCCTGCTGCATCTGCAGTGGCCAAGGTCATAGAGTTGGGTTCTGGACACTCCGCTTTAATAGCTTGATCAAACCAAAGCTGAAATAAGCTCAGTGGATTGGGTGGAACCTCAGTCTCTGAAAGTTGACCGAAGGTATAGTTTTTGCGAAGTTGAGCGATGGAGTCCATTTTTTCAGTATAAAGAGAAGCTATGGCAGAAGACAAGATTGAAGAGAGCGTAGAAGATCGTCGTTTTGGAGGTGTAGCTCGGCTATACGGTCCAGAGCTGCGTGAGCGTTTTCGTCTTGCCACAGTTGTTGTGGCTGGATTGGGTGGGGTGGGTTCGTGGGCTGCTGAGGCTTTGGCGCGCACGGCTATTGGACATCTGGTCTTGATTGATTTTGATCACATTGCCGAAAGCAATACTAATCGTCAGCTACACGCTCTTGAGGGTGAGTATGGCAAAGCTAAGGTACAGGCGATGACTGATCGCATTCGCCAAATTAATCCTGATATCAGGCTCACTAGCCATGATGCATTTTTGGAGCCAGAAAATCTGGATACCCTGATTCCAGAAGGCGCAATTGTTTTAGATGCAACCGATTCGGTGCAAACCAAAATTGCCTTAGCAGTTTGGGCTAATAAAAATCAGCGTGCTCTAGTCATGTGCGGTGCAGCTGGCGGAAAATCAGATCCTACTTCCGTGCGTTGTGATGACCTGTCTAGAACTGAGCAAGATGCTTTATTAGCAAAGGTGCGTCAGGGCCTCAGACAGGACCATGGATTTTCTAGAAACCCGAAAAGAAAAATTGGTATTCGTGCAATCTACTCTCACGAGCCTCGTGCAGGTTTTGCTAGTGGGGGCCTTGCATGTTCTGGCTATGGGTCAACAGTGATGGTGACTGCAGCCTGTGGTTTAGCTGCTGCTGCTGAAGTCTTAAATCTCATTGCCATTCAGTAAGATTTCTGAAGCTGAGCAATAAATCCTTAAGGGGAATCCCTGTAGGAAATTACGGATTCTGATGTCATCCAAAATTTATTATTTCCCCATCAAGCCTGTATCTTCTTTGCCCAAAGATTTCTCTTGCACCATATTTAATTGTTTAAGCACTTTACGCATTTTTATCCCCTAGTGTAGAAGCTCAGTCCTCCCTAGACTTTGCCTCGTTGGTGATTTACCAACGACAAATCGAAAGGAGGTCTCTTTTGCAGACTGAACAAACTGGTTTACAGCGCCACCTCAAA
>NZ_NCFJ01000647.1:0-1250 GCF_002281105.1 Polynucleobacter sp. 35-46-11 | reverse complement strand
TTGGATATAGATTGAATGAAAATTTCATCCAATCATGCTATTGGTGCTGGTAAGTTCTTATGAATCTTTGTATGATTAAAGAATGAACAAAAATCCAAGAGGTACAAAAATGAAAACAATCATGAGTATTGTTTTAGTATGCGCGGCGTTTTTCTCTTTATCAGCTCACGCCCAAAATACACCCGCCGAATACGCTCTTTTTGAAAAAGAAGTGGATCGAATTTCTGAGCAGCAAAAAGCCAACAAAATTGGTCGCACTATGGCATACAAAGAAAAGTTAGTTGCAGCAAAAACTTATATGCCAGGCGACAAAATTACCCAAGACTATATAAATTCTTTGATCGGCTATTCTGAGCAGCTTGATAGCAAAAAAATAAACAAATCCGAGTATGACGCCTTAAAAGAAGCAAGGGATGAGCGATTTTTGGCAGCTATGAAAGATATGAGGGAGTCTAATGAGCGCGCTTATCGCCAGGCTGAATTAGAGAATGACAGAATGCGTCAAGCTCAAGCTTCGACCTATGCCAATGCCGCTCAGCAATACAGGACTACCGCTGCAACGGCTACCATGCTTAATGGTATTGACAGGGCTTTTACGAACTCATTTGGTCAATCAATCACCCCGCCACCGCAGATTTGCGATTACTACGGCGGCACTCGGTATTGCTACTGATTACTCCCGCAGCTTTTCGTTCTTTTTACGCAGCTCAATTAACTTGTCTTGCTGAGAGGCGATATATCTACCCTTTGAATCAGGAGTCATACCCTGATTTCTTTGGGCACTACTGATATTAGCGCCAATCTCTTTAGCCTCTTTCTGAATACCAGCGGCTTGATAATCAATGCCACGCTCAGGGTCAAATGAGCGGATCTTCGTGCCAGTAAATACATCAAGCACTGTAGGAATTGCTTTGATTGAATCACCCGCTTTGGTTTTGCCTGTATAGCCTAGCATTTCAGTATCAAAGGTATTGGCGCTAGCGTCCATCAGCTTATTAAAGTTGTAGCTACCTGGAATCATAGGGGCATTCGGGGCAAACTGGCGATACAAGTAAGCGCCACGCGCTTGCGCTGCTTCCCACTTGGTATCAGATTTCTTCACCAGATCTTTTCCAGTAAAGGTATCTTGGTTATAAATAACCGCCTGCATAATTGATAAGACAGGATGGCTTGGCATAAATGGCGCTGGTAAAGGCAATCCATTGGTCTGATTGTTAATATCAAACAAATCACCCAATGGGACGCGGCGG
>NZ_NCFJ01000646.1:0-1251 GCF_002281105.1 Polynucleobacter sp. 35-46-11 | reverse complement strand
TTAATCCGGGAGTTAAAGCGGATTGCTATACCTAAGTATTTGATTCTACTACTAGGCTTTTTCAAGGGCTGAGACCCAATTTATTTAATAAGCCCCTACTTTTAGGGGGTTATTTGGGTGGCTTCAGGTCTCTACCCAATAAAAAGATCTCCGAAGACTTTGCTCTAGAGGCCTTAGGCTTTCTGGAAGCGACCGTTTTAAAGACCCTTTTAAAGGATTCTACGATTTGGCTATAGCCACTACCGTTAAAGCACTTAATCAGTAAGGCCCCATCAGGCTTGAGGTGCTGAACCGAAAAATCCAGTGCAATTTCAGCCAAAAAGGCCATCCGAGCCGCATCCGCTACGCCGACCCCAGATAAATTGGGTGCCATATCCGACATCACTAGATCGACTTTTCCATCTGCATCGGCAGGCAAAAGCGCTTCAAGCGCCTTTAAGCCCTCATCCTCACGAAAGTCCCCTTGAATAAAGGAAACATCAGCAATATCCTCCATTGGCAGGATATCAATCGCAATGATGGTTCCATCTGGTTTTCCGGATTCAATATTCGGATTATTTTTGCCCAGCTCAGTCAGGCGATTACGGGCGTATTGGGACCAGCTCCCAGGGGCACTTCCCAGATCCACAATGGTCATACCTGCTTTGATGAGTCGGTCCTGCTCGTCTATTTCGCTCAGTTTATAAACGGCTCGTGCACGATAACCCTCTTTTTGAGCCATCTTCACGTAAGGATCATTTAAGTGATCCTGCAACCAACTTTTATTAAATTTATTCTTTGCCACAACTTACCCACTTTCGACGTCCATTTTCCTTGTTTATGCCCTACAAGGCAAAAGGAATCGACTTAAAACAACTTCATATCTACATACATGAGGCCGAAAGCCCTGTTTTACAAGCCCTAATGCTCTATCATCGAGACCATGACTGCACTTACTATTACCCCCGCACAACGTAAATCCCTTAAAGCTGATGCCCATGGACTGAGCCCAGTTGTCATGATCGGTGGCGATGGCCTGACCCCTGCGGTCATTAAAGAGGCAAAGTTAGCGATTTCTCATCACGGTTTGATTAAAGTTCGCGTATTTGGTGATGATCGTGATGCGCGTATTGCCATCTATGAAGAGCTTTGCGACAAACTAGGTGCAGCTCCAGTTCAGCATATCGGAAAACTACTCGTTCTGTGGAAGCCTATCGATATCGTCGATGCAGCAATGCTCAATTTAGGTCGATCAAGCAAGCAAACTAAGAT
>NZ_NCFJ01000090.1:0-7685 GCF_002281105.1 Polynucleobacter sp. 35-46-11 | reverse complement strand
GAATCAAGCAAAAACTAAAGGGATTGAGCCCGGTAAATTACCGAACTCAATCCCTCGTGCTAACCTAATTAAACTGTCCAACTTTTGGGGGTCAGTTCATACGGGGTGGTTTTTTCTTTTGGATTGTGCTCGAAGAAATATTTTTTGATCTCTTGGGTAATGTTTTGACGAGAATGTTTGCGCTTTTCCAGTAAACCAACTTTCCTATAAATGGTTTTTCCCGGTAGTTCAGATATTGTTAGTTGACGGTCGTTTTCCCAGGCAATGTTTGCCAGCTTGGGAACAATCGAGTACCCAAGACCTTGTCTAACCAATTCAATAATTGCCTCGACTGAATTCAGTTCCATGCCCTCTTGAATATTTAGCTTATTAGCTCGAATGGTTTGGTCAACCAGATGGCCCGTCCAGGTATTTCTCTCAAAACGCATAAATGGGAGTGCACTTACAAGCTCTTTGGGCGTAGAACCTTTTTTATTTTTACGGGCGGGAGAAATCAAAACCATTGGCTCTGTATATAACTCTGTCCACTGAATATTCTGGGGTAGGGCGTAAGGGGATTCGGTCACAATGGCCGCATCGAGGCTTCCCTCAATCACTTGTTCTAAAAAGTCACTAGAAAGGCCTGCAATGAGCTTGATTTCAAGCTCTGGGAAATTCTGCTTCAGTTCATTCAGTGTGTTTCCAAATGCACCCATTAAGGTTGAAACGAGCGCCCCCAAAACAATAGTTCCACTCAGTTCGGATTTAAAACTAGAGCCAAGGGCTTCGTAACGTGCAATGATTTCCTGGATAGGTTCTACTAAGGATCTGCCGTGGTGGTTGAGAGTCATAGAGCGCTTAGTTCGATCAAAAAGATCAATGCCAATATCGGCTTCCAGTTGTTGTAACTGTTGCCCTGCGGCAGCAGCAGTAAGGCCTATTTCACGCGCAGCGGCTGCCACGCTTTTGTGGCGTGAAATGGCTAAAAAGTTCTTAAGTACGCGAATGCTGGACATAGGTTTAAATATAAAGTATTTTTTTATTTCGAAGAAAATTATATTCGATTTATTTTTTACTATCTATAGATATAATCACTCCATGTCTATTCAAGATCTCAAAGTAAAAGTCTGGCGCGGCGCCCAAGAGGGCGAGTTTGTTGAGTATTTGGTGCCTCGAAATCCAAATCAAACGGTGCTTGATGTCGTTACCTATATTCAACGCAAGCTTGACCCAACTCTAAGCTATCGCTTTGCCTGTCGTGTTGGTATGTGCGGCTCTTGCGCTATGACGGTGAATGGGGTGGCTCGTTGGACATGCCGAACCCACGTTTCTCAGATTGTTGAAGGCGATTCCTTAGAAATTGCACCCTTAAATAACCTTCCTGTCATTAAAGATCTTGCAACGGATATGCGAGAGTTCTTTAATAAGTGGAAGGGTGCGGTTGGTTTCTTTAAGGGCGATAAAACCCGTCACGATGATTTTGCAAAAGTGGAGCCAGAGTCGGCCGAGCGCCAACTGGCAAATGCCGGCATTGAGTGCATTGGCTGCGGGGTCTGCTATTCCTCTTGTGAGGTTGTTGAAAAGCGCCCCAACTATCTTGGACCTGCAGCTCTGAATCGTGCTTGGACACTAACAAATGACATACGTGATGTGCAGCAATTAGATCGTTTGCAGGCCGTAGCTGGAGATGAGGGTTGTCATGCTTGTCATACGCAGGGCTCCTGTACTGAGCGCTGTCCCAAGAAGCTGGAGCCAACCGCCAGTATTGCGGGACTTAAGAAGTTGGTGGCAAGAGCGGCAGTTCGTGGCAGTAAGTGGGGCAAGCTATGAGCCAGGCTATTTTGCAGGCCAAACTTTGGTATGCCCAAAGAATTAGTGCCATGATCTTAGGTCTCTGTGTCAGCATCCATCTCGTCATTATTTTTTACGCAATCCGAGGTGGTTTAACTGCAGAAGAGATTTTGGGGCGCACTCAAGGCAATATTGCCTTCGCCATTTTTTATGAAATCTTTGTCTTGGCCTGCTTTGTGCATGCGCCTATTGGCTTGGCTAATATTTTGGAAGAAACCCTCTCCAAAGGATTTGTCTCCAAGACCTTATCTTCGATCCTCGCTGTACTTATATTAATTCTGGGTACTGCAGCCGTTATTGGTGTGTACACCGGAGGTGCTCTATGAGTTCTAGGCCGAAGATTGACTTGCGTGCAAAGAGTCATCTCTCTTATTTTGCCTATGCAAGCCATCGCTTCTCGGGGCTGCTCTTAGCTTGCTTCATTCCTTTGCATTTCTTAATGCTTTCTCAGTCCTTGCGCGGAGCCAGCGGCTTTGAGCGCTATTTAGGGTTGACTGATTTCTGGGTATTCAAATTTGGTGAATGGGCACTCGTCATTTTGCTGGCCATTCATTTGGTCGGTGGAATTCGACTACTTATGATTGAGTTTGGTACATGGCGTGGTCTTCGCAAGGCCTGGACACAGGCAGCTGTCTTATTTGGCATGGCTTGTGGCCTCCTATTTTTGTATTTAGCAAACTGATTGGGTAATGTGATGCAGTTACAAATGAAAGCAGTTGAAGAGGCTTGTAAGGAACTTTATATCCGCGCATTAAAAGTTTTGCCAGATGATGTGAAGTCTGGCATCGAGCGCTTAAATAAAAGTGAGTCCGA
The DNA here is from genome assembly GCF_002281105.1 of Polynucleobacter sp. 35-46-11. Classification (NCBI taxonomy): domain Bacteria; kingdom Pseudomonadati; phylum Pseudomonadota; class Betaproteobacteria; order Burkholderiales; family Burkholderiaceae; genus Polynucleobacter; species Polynucleobacter sp. 35-46-11. Next base: position 5,042 of record NZ_NCFJ01000090.1, on the reverse strand, counting down.
TGCGCGTGCTCAGGTTGTCTTAAAAACCATGATCACTAACATCTCAGTGGCTGAGCGCGAAGATAATCTACTTTGCCAAGATACTGGCTTACCTATTTACAAGGTAAAGATTGGCCGCAACGTACAACTCGATGGCATGGAGCTCAAGGCGGCGATTCGTAAAGGGTGTGAGCGTGCAACTACTGAATATCCATTGCGTTCTTCTGTAGTTCATCCAATCACGAGAAAAAATAATCACACGTCCTGTGGCATTGACATGCCTGCAATTAGCATTGACTTTTGTGATGATGACCAAATGCTTGAGATTGAGATGGTTCCAAAAGGAAGTGGTTCGGAAAATAATTCCTTTTTAAAGATGGCTATTCCAGCTGATGGAATTAATGGTGTCAAAGCCTTTGTTATCGAAAGTGTTGTTTCTGCCGGAGGAAAGACTTGCCCTCCAACAATTGTTGGCGTTGGCGTTGGCGGCACTTCTGAGCAATGTGTTGCGATGGCTAAGCGAGCTGCAACAAGAGCATTGGGTAGTGTATGTAGTGATGAAGAGGGTGCTAAGTTAGAGCAGGAATTAACTGCTGCTGTGAATAAGTTGGGAATTGGTCCCCAAGGTTTAGGTGGTGACGGCACAGCATTTGCTGTTCATGTAGAACTTGCCCATACGCACATCACATTAAATCCGGTTGCGGTCAATATGCAGTGCCATTCTGCTCGCAGGGCGCGAGCAACTTTCACGCCTGATGGCGTAACCTACGGATTCTAGGAGTAGAAATGGCCCACTACAACCTTCCCACTCCTGTTAGCGAAGCTGATATTCGCAAGCTTCGCATTAATGACACGGTGACTCTGCAAAACACCTTGTTTGGTATTCGGGATGCGACACAGATTCACTTATTTGATAAGGGTAGAAAAACCCGCTTCGATCTAAATGGGCATGCGGTAATTCATACTGCGCCTAATGTACGCAAGGTTCCTGTTAGTGAAGAGTTTCCAGCTGGCTATGAGCCAATTTGTATTGGAACAACTACATCAGATCGTATGGAGCGTTTTACTCATCCATTAATGACTCAAAATGGGGTACGAATGATTGTGGGTAAAGGTGGTATGCGCGAGGGATCTGCGGCAGCCTTTCAGGAGATTGGCGGCGTATATCTTGCAATCATTGGTGGTACGGCAGCGCTCGAGACAACCTGGATCGAACAGATTGAAGATGTTGATATGGATGATCTCAATCCAGAGTCACTCTGGCGTTTTAAGATTAAAGACTTTGGTCCTTTGCTTGTAGCAATGGATAGTCATGGTGGCAGTATTTATCAAGAAGTAAAAAGCGAAGTTGCCCGTAATAAAGAAGCCGTATTAAAAAGCCTGGGAATTCCGTCATGAGCATCGCCACTCTTGAAACCGATATCCTTATCTTGGGCTCTGGTGGGGCAGGACTTTTTGCCGCACTGCACGCCCATCAAACCAATCCAGATCTTCAGATCACCATTGCTGTGAAAGGTCTGCTTGGTAAGTGCGGCTGCACTAGGATGGTTCAGGGCGGTTACAACGTAGCTTTGGCCGAGGGCGACTCAGTTGAGCGCCACTTCATGGATACGATTGAAGGTGGCAAATGGCTTTCAGACCAGGAGTTAGCCTGGACGCTCGTAAACAAAGCGGTTGAACGTATTCATGAGCTTGAGAATGAGCTTGGTTGTTTCTTTGATCGCAATCCAGATGGAACGGTGCATCAAAAAGCATTCGCTGGACAAACCTTTGATCGCACAGTTCATAAAGGTGACTTGACTGGTATTGAAATTATTAGTCGACTAGCCGAGCAAGTATGGGCTAGAGGAATTCATCGACTTGAGGAGCATAGGGCGGTTGAGCTAATCCATAGTGCTGACGGAAAGTCGCTGGCTGGAGTGCTCATGCTGAATATGCAGACTGGTGAGTTCACGCTGGTACGGGCTAAGGCGGTGCTCTTGGCTACCGGTGGTGGGCCAACAATGTATAAGTATCACACCCCGTCAGGCGATAAGAGTTGTGATGGCTTAGCTATGGCACTTCGTGCTGGGCTCACTCTGCGTGATATGGAGATGGTGCAGTTTCATCCAACAGGTCTGTTAGCGGGTCCTGGCACCAGAATGACCGGAACCGTTCTTGAGGAAGGCTTGCGTGGTGCAGGCGGATATTTGCTTAATGGCAATCACGAGCGATTTATGGGTAACTATGATCCACGTAACGAGCGTGCTACACGAGATATTGTTTCGCGATCTATTAATTCTGAAATCAGGGCAGGTAGAGCAACGCCGAATGGTGGTGTCTATATTCAGATGAGCCACCTTGGTCCTGATAATGTCCGTAAGCAATTTAAAGGCATGGTTGAACGATGCGCCGATAGTGGCTTTGATTTGGCGGGTGATCTTGTAGAGGTAGTTCCAACCGCCCACTATATGATGGGTGGCTTAGTCTTTAAGAAAGACTGTAGTACTGACTTGCCAGGGCTGTTTGCTGCTGGTGAGGACACGGGCGGCGTGCATGGCGCGAATCGCTTGGGAGGCAATGGTGTTGCGAACTCAACAGTGTTTGGGGGCATTGCAGGAGAGTCGATGGCGCATTGGGTTTCCTCACAGCAGTTCAGGGATTGCAATATGAATGAGGTCATGGCGAGTATTCAGGAGCATGAAGCGCCATTGAAAAGAGAACCTGGTGATATTGAGGCAATTCGAGATGCACTAGCTGAGTGTATGTGGGATCACGTTGGTATTTCAAGAACCAAAGAAAGCTTAGAACGTGCTCGTCAAACCTTGAAGCAACTAGCATCTCAATTAAACCAAATGGGTGTTGGTGGTATTCAAAGGGAATACAGCAATACTTGGCAGGATTGGATGAACTTAAAAAATCTTATTTTGGTTAGTCAATCCGTAATAGAAGCGGCTATTGCTAGAGAAAACTCGAGGGGAGCTCACTATCGTGAAGATTTTCCTGAGGCAGGATCACTTGAAAAATCGTATTACACCGCAGTTAGCATTAAGCACCAAGAGTTAAGGATTCAAAATCTTCCCGTGCAATTCACGATGATTCAGCCTGGTCAAACTATTTTGGTTGAGGCTTAACTATTTTTGACTTGATTGAACCCATTCAATACATATTTGCACTCTTAATTATTTTTGGTGCGTATTTTATTTTCGGGATTTCTGGATTTGGTTCATCGATCATTTCAGTGCCCTTGCTTGTACTCATGTATCCACTGCAATCTGTAGTGCCGATGATGGTCATCATTGATATTTGTGCGTCTATGTACATTGGCAAAAAATCTTCTCAAGATGCCAATTTAAAAGAGCTCAAATGGTTATTTCCATTTAGTCTGCTCGGGATGATTTTGGGAATTGTGCTATTGGTGGAGGCACCTAGTGACCCTCTTTTAATCATATTAGGGTGTTTTGCTGCAATCAACGGGGCTCGTGTCTTGTGGCAAAGAAACTCAGAAATGACCGATCCTATTAATAGGTGGTGGGCTGCACCATTTGGATTTTTTGGAGGTGTTTTCACTGCGTTATTTGCCACCGGTGGGGCAATTTATGCATCCTATTTAGGGTTACGTATCGGTGATCCCAAGATCGTACGGGCGACTATGGCGTTTGCAATATTGATACTAACCTCATTACGCCTAACTTTTATGCTGATTACTGGATTGATTCTGAGTTGGCCAGTGATTGGATTGGCTATCTGCTTAATGCCTGCAACTTTCCTTGGCATTTGGGCTGGAACACACGTTCATACTAAGTTAAACAAGATGGCCATGCAGGTAGCTTATGGCACCATTTTACTTTTTTCGGGAACTGCTTTATTGGTGCGCCAGTTATTTTGATATGCTTTACGACAGCCATGATTAAAAGTTCAGGATACTCTTCAGAAGTATCCTGAACTAATCATTATTGGGCCTGGATATTGCGAGCCTTTAGAACTTTTCCCCAGTTGGCTGCTTCATTTTTAATTTGAATATCTAGTTGCTCCTTAGGAGTATTCGTAATTGCCGTGAGTCCGTTGATTTCGAGACTTTTAAGCATTGCATCTGATCCCAACGCCTTTTGAGTTGCTAAATAGATCTTTTCTTGAATGGCCTTCGGAGTGCCAGTTGGTGCAGCTAGCGCATACCAGCCCAAATTAACAAATCCTGGAATGGCTGCTTCTGCAACAGTGGGAACATCTGGTAATTGTGGAACTCTTTTACTGCTGGTAATGGCTAGAGCTTTAATCTTTCCAGCCTTTGCAAAGCCTGCCGCCGCCGGAAGGTTACCAACCATAAAGTCGATTTGCCCTGAAACCAAATCATTTAGAGCTGGCGCCTCACCTTTGTAAGGCACATGGGTAGCGGTAATTCCCGCTGAGTAAATGAAATTTTCTCCTGCCATGTGAACTTGACTACCAATTCCAGCGGAGCCAAAAGTCAGTTCTTTAGTTTTTGCTAGGGCGATCAACTCTTTTAAGTTGCTTACAGGGAGGTTAGGATTAACTGATACCAGCATTGGGCCGCCAGCCACTGCTGAAACATAAGTCAGGTCGGTAGCGTAATTTAAAGGAAGTTTTTTATATAAAAAAGGATTGACGGTCATCATGCTGCCTGAGGCCAGCAATAAGGTGTAACCATTGGGAGGTGCGTTCGCAACGACTTCGGCGCCAATATTGCCTCCAGCACCACCTTTGTTTTCTACAATGACATTTTGACCAAGAATAGTAGTCATCTGCTGGGCCAAAATTCTTCCAAGAATATCGGTAGTGCCACCAGGAGCAAAGGGAATAATTAATTTAATGGGTTTATCTGGCCAGCTCTGAGCGAGCGCAATTGAAGGGGTGGCAATGCACGTCAGCGCTCCAAGGCCAATGATTGCGCATCTAATCAAGCTAGTTATTTTTGTACTAAACATCTTGCTCCTCCAGTTTTATTAGTGTATTTACTTTGCCGATCATTTTGTTAGATCAATGCTATTTACAAGCGGTAAGCATAATTTCTATCAAAAAAATTGCAGGTTATCTAAATCATCTATATGATATGGATATATCTT
>NZ_NCFJ01000645.1:0-1257 GCF_002281105.1 Polynucleobacter sp. 35-46-11 | reverse complement strand
GTTGGCAATGCGCTACCGACGGTAGAGCCTTTATTGCCAGCTGCCTGGCCCATGCTGGAAAAGTTAAAGCTACTAAAGACTTAGAGCTGGCAGAGGGTCAGCCTAAAAGACACATCCTCATTCAGGATCTGCGGTTTTTTATCTTGATCAATTTTCAGAAAGCGAATCGATAAAAGATATTTATTGGCACTGATTTCTGAAAAGAGGCTGTCATCTTCTACAGCGATACGCATCAATTGATAAACCTTACCAGAAGGTGCTTGTTGATATGCGCCTTGATGTGCAACAACATCTTTTGCTTCTCCAGATTGACGGAGCAATCTTAAGAAAATTTGGCAAGCTTCATGCCATGGCAAAAGTGGGTCAATATATTTTTCTAATAACTCCCTGCGCTGAGTCGAGGGGGTATTTTTCCAAGCATGGTAACTCGGCAAATCAATCGGACTTGTTCCACCTGGAATATTTAATCGGGTACGAATAGCATTTAACCATTCACTCTCAGTAATTGCAGAATTAGGCTTACCCATCGATTGATTGATATTCAGTGCAGCTTTATCAATCTCTGAAAGCGTTTGCGTTAAGGCTTCTTGATCTACCTTTTGCGAAGACTTTAGACCATTTAGGGCATATTTTTGACGCTCAAATTCTTTTAGCAATAAGGATTTGATATCACCTCGTGAACCAATATCGCCCAAGTCAAACAACATCGCAATTGCATTGTGATGCAGTTCTGGATCATCTGAACGGAGGAAGTGATTGAAGCGGGCGAACAAATACTCCAGCCGAAGCATGCTTCGAACTAATTCATTGAAAGGGTATTCGTAGACAATCACAAGCCTATATTCTATGACGAACTTAGAGGCTTCCTCTTAAATTTTGAGCAATTCTTGGTGCAACCTCAGAACCTCTGATTTGAGCTCATCTAGACTGCCTTGATTTTCAATAACGGCGTTAGCTGCTGCTAGACGGACTTTGCGGCTTGTTTGCGCTTTGAGAATATTCTCCACATCTAAGCGGGTCATATTGCTGCGGTGCATCACTCTTTGGATTTGGGTCTCTTCTGGACAATCAACTACGATGAGGTAGTCAATCAGATTTACCCAAGACCCTGACTCAATGAGCAGTGGGACTACAAAAACAAGATAGGGGGCTCCAGATTTGGCCAACTCAAATGCTTGTTTGGCGGTTTCTTGCTGAATTAAGGGGTGGGTTATTTTCTCCAAAGCTTGACGGGCATTTGAATCTGCAAAGACTAGG
>NZ_NCFJ01000644.1:0-1258 GCF_002281105.1 Polynucleobacter sp. 35-46-11 | reverse complement strand
TGAAATGCGCCAGTTTGAAAGCTCTTGGTTTGATAGCGAGAAGATTGACTTATCGAAGAAGCGTTTAGGTCGCTTAGGCTACTTCACCGAGACTGATGTATCCACGCAAGATGTGCCGGGATCACCAGATCAGGTTGACGTCAACGTGAAGGTTACTGAAAAACCCACTGGTGCCATTACTCTTGGTGCTGGTTTCTCTTCCACTGAGAAGTTGATTCTTTCTGCTGGTATTAATCAGGAAAATGCTTTTGGTACTGGTACCGCCGTTGGCTTGAATTTCTCTTTGGGTAAGATTAACCAAAGCTTGGCATTGTCTAACTATGATCCCTACTTTACTGAGGATGGTATCAGTCGTTTTACTGACTTGTACTATCGTTCATCTAAGCCTTTATATTACGTTGGTGATCCCGACTATCAAATTAAAAATGTAGGCTCGAATATTAAATTTGGCGTGCCATATACTGAGGTTGATAGGGTATTTTTTGGATCTGGATTTGAGGTATTTCAGATTCAATCGAGCTCAAATACGCCTGTTCCATATTTAGCTTATATGCAGGACTATGGCATTGCTGCGCCTGGTTACCCGGCCACCTTAAATACTTATAACGTTCCTGTTACTGTTGGGTGGTCTCGTGATGGTCGTGACAGCGCCTTAATTCCATCATCAGGGTCTTTGCAACAATTGAATGCGGAAGTTGGAACGCCCGTGGGTAATATGATGTTCTATCGCCTCTTTGGTCAGTATCAGAAATACCACTCTTTCTCTAAAGGTAATATTTTGTCGTTTAATGGTGAGGTGGGTTACGGGGAGGCTTATGGTAAGTATCCGTTCCCAATTACCAAGAATTACTACGTGGGCGGCATTGGATCGGTTCGTGGTTATGCCCCAGGCTCACTTGGACCTACCTTTTTTAATCCCAATACCAATCTTAATCAGCCTACCGGTGGTCAGTCAAAGATCGTTACAAACGTGGAATACACCGTGCCCGTTCCTGGCTCTGGCGTAGATAAAACCTTGCGGGTATTTGGCTTCGTAGACGGCGGTAATGTCTTTAATGAAAATATCAATCTTGTCTTGAGGTATTCGTACGGCTTAGGTTTATCATGGATATCACCGCTTGGTCCGTTAAAATTTAGTTATGGTATTCCGATCAAATCTTTGCCAACGGATAATGTCCAGCGTTTGCAGTTCCAAGTGGGTACCGCGTTTTAATTGTTTAAGGAAAGTTTTATGAAGCTCAATCAGTCTTCAAAATGG
>NZ_NCFJ01000643.1:0-1265 GCF_002281105.1 Polynucleobacter sp. 35-46-11 | reverse complement strand
GGATATGACGATGCACAACTAAAAGAAAAACGCCACCCCTTTGCAGTAGAATTGGATCAAATTTCTAAAGATATTCCGGTAATGATCTTGCATCAATCTGGCCACCTTGCTAGTCTAAACTCAAAAGGGCTTGAAGTTGCTGGAATTAATGAAAATACCCCAAATCCTGCGGGTGGAATTATTCGCAGACTTAAAGGTTCCAATAAACCTGAAGGAACTCTGGAAGAATCGGCTATGTTTGGACCACTATTCAAAGTTTTTGCTAAAATTGATTCCACAGGTAATGCCAATATTATTAGAGCAGGCATAGCTTCTTATACCAAATTTGGTTTTACAACGGCGCAAGAAGGTAGAGCTTCTAGTGCAATTTGTGAGTCTTTGAAAAAAATGGCTTTAGCCAATGAATTACCAATTGATGTTTATGCCTATCCAGATATTCAAAATGAATTGGCCTATATGTTGAAAACGGGTACTCAAGCCAATTATTCCAATCATTTTAGAATTGCTGGAGTAAAATTGAGTTCAGATGGTGCTATTCAAGGCAAGACTGCTTTTCTTTCCAAACCTTATAAAGTACCACCAGAAGGTGCGTCTAAAGACTATAGAGGTTATCCGGCTTTTCCTGATACAGAAGCTTATAACGCACTTGTTGATGCAGCATTTAAAAACAACTGGCAAATTATCACACACTGTAACGGCGATGCTTCTGGTGACATGTATATCCGTGCTGTGAGACTAGCAGCCAATAAATATGGCAATAACAATCGCAGATCTGTGATGATACATGCACAAATGGCAAGAGAAGACCAATTGGATTCCATGAAAGTTTTAGGCATTATTCCTTCTTTTTTTGCCATGCATACTTTTTATTGGGGAGATTGGCATAGGGATGAAACCATTGGTAAAGAAAGGGCTTATCGCATTTCTCCGGGAGTTTCAACCCTGAAACGCGGAATGATTTTTACCCAGCACCATGATGCGCCGGTAGCTTTTCCTGATGCACTAAGGGTTATTCATGCAACGGTAAATAGGGTTAGCCGAAGCGGCGATATTATTGGGCCGGATCAACGAGTGCCAGTTTATACAGCGCTTAAATCTATTACAGACTGGGCTGCCTATCAGGCTTTTGAAGAAAATCTAAAAGGAACACTCAGGGTTGGCAAACTGGCAGATTTTGTTATATTAGATAAAAACCCATTGAAAATAGATCCCATGCAAATTACCAGTCTTAAAGTAATAAGTACTATTAAAGAAGGTAATACCAT
>NZ_NCFJ01000642.1:0-1269 GCF_002281105.1 Polynucleobacter sp. 35-46-11 | reverse complement strand
AGAGAAGCCTTTTTCATCAATTTCAAACTGGAGAGCTGGTTGAGAAACCGATAATTCATCAATAGACAGACTTGCGCCAGAGTTTTTTGAACTCTGATAAACAAATCGACTTACATCACCAGAATTCCATTTCACGACTGATTGCTTTTGCCCCTGCTCAAGTAAATCCAAACCTAGTAAATGCAAATCTCCCGAAATAGAAAGTGCATCATCCTTTAGGCTGACATCTATAACAGACTGAATGACTCCACCCTGGGTCAAAATTTCTGTATTAGCTGGAAGCAATGTAACAAAAGGGGTAATTGAAATATTGTCTATCTGCACTTTGGCTGCGATTGATTTGTCGGCTTTGAAATCCCAATGGGAGCTGATGCGTCCCTCATCAATCTCAAAATCAATTTGAGCACCCAGCGTATCTAGCGCCGGATTATCTAATGAGCCCTTAATAGCAAGATGCTTGAATGCAATCTTTTTATTCAAGCCTGGCAAAGTAAAGTTCAGTGCACCCAAATTGAATTCATACTGGCCGCGAACGCCATTCACTTCACCTTGCTTATCGTAGTTTGCAATATCTAATAACTCAATCGAGAGCGACTTAAATTGCTCATGCAAATTTTTATTTGGGTCCAACACCTCAAATGAGCCATTGACGAGCTGAAATTGATCAACTGATATTTTGATATTTTTCTTAGGCGCAGCTGAATCCATTGGAGGTAAATTACGCGTAATCGCGGATATCAACTCCTGCCAATTCCATTGCCCTGTCGCAGCTTTAGAGGCTGTCTTTTCGAGCTTAATGCTAGGCCCATCCAACAGAATCTCATCGAATCCCAATTCCCCAATAATGAGGTGAGACCACTTCAGCATCACTACTGATTTCTTTAAGTCAAGCAATTGCCCTTGATACTTATTCACCAATCGCAAGCCATCAATTTCGATACGTAATCGCAAGGGAGAGATGCTGAGATCTTTATAGGTGATTTGATAGCCAATCTTATTGCCATAAATCTCTACTGCATTCTTGATGGCACCGGGAAGCCAAAGATGTGCCGCACACCAGAACAAAAAAGTGAGTCCAAGTAAGCTCCCAGTAATTCGTAGTAACCAGGTTCGCATAATTGAAAGATTGAAAGAAATCATCGTTACAGTAATTTGAATCTTGAATGAAAGTATCAGAGTCTATCTAGACTGCTGGAGGAAATCCTACCTTTTGCTGCCAACTGTTATTAAACACATGAATGATGGGCTTTTCATAGACGCCTGCCTTTG
>NZ_NCFJ01000641.1:0-1270 GCF_002281105.1 Polynucleobacter sp. 35-46-11 | reverse complement strand
CATCAACGACAAAATCGCACCAGATGCAATTATTGCTGAACTAAAGGCATCATCTTTGCGTGGTCGTGGAGGCGCAGGTTTCCCAACGGGATTGAAGTGGAGCTTCATGCCCCGTCAATTTCCCGGTCAAAAATATTTAGTTTGTAATAGTGACGAAGGTGAGCCTGGTACTTTTAAAGACCGCGACATCATGCGTTACAACCCGCATGCCTTGATTGAGGGCATGATTATTGGTGCCTACACTATGGGCATCTCTGTGGGTTATAACTATATCCACGGTGAAATTTTTGCAGTCTATGAGCGCTTCGAAGAGGCGCTTGAAGAAGCCCGTGCTGCTGGATATCTCGGCGACAAAATCATGGGAAGTGATTTCAACTTCCAATTGCATGCTGCTCCAGGTTGGGGTGCATATATCTGTGGTGAAGAGACTGCGCTTTTAGAGTCGCTTGAAGGTAAGAAGGGTCAGCCACGCTTTAAGCCTCCATTCCCTGCAAGCTTTGGTTTGTACGGCAAGCCAACCACAATTAATAACACTGAAACTTTTGCTGCTGTGCCATTCATTATGGCAATTGGTGGCCAGGCTTATTTAGACTTAGGCAAGCCTAATAACGGCGGTACAAAGATTTTCTCTATCTCTGGCGATGTGACTTATCCAGGCAATTATGAGATCCCACTAGGGACCCCATTTGCTGAATTATTGAAACTTGCTGGTGGTATGCGTGACGGTATTCCATTGAAGGCAGTTATTCCTGGTGGATCTTCTTCCCCAGTAATTCCGGGTGCCGAGATGATGACTCTCACAATGGACTACGACAGTATTGCAAAAGCAGGGTCCATGCTGGGATCTGGTGCAGTCATCGTAATGAATGAAACCCGCTGTATGGTTCGTGCCTTAGAGCGCTTGTCTTATTTCTATCACGAAGAATCTTGCGGTCAGTGCACTCCATGTCGCGAGGGTACTGGTTGGTTGTGGCGCATTGTGCATCGTATTGAGCACGGTGAAGGTCGTCCAGAAGATTTGGATTTATTAAATGATGTAGCAGCAAACATTCAGGGTCGCACGATTTGCGCCTTGGGTGATGCGGCTGCTATGCCAGTTCGTGGCATGTTGAAGCATTACATGGATGAATTTGCGTATCACGTAGAACATAAGCGCTGCTTAGATTCTGCAAAACCTTTATAAGACATTGAGCACGGGACATCTTAAAGTGAGCATGGTTGAAATCGAATTAGATGGTAAGGCAGTAGAAGTTCCGCAAGGTTCGATGGT
>NZ_NCFJ01000640.1:0-1276 GCF_002281105.1 Polynucleobacter sp. 35-46-11 | reverse complement strand
CTGCCGTGGCGAGTAATGGAGATAAAGTTTTTGAGTACGCGGATACTAGACATAAGCTTTATTTTAGTAAAAAATTATTTTATCTCGATAAAAAATCTATTCGATTTATTTTTTACTATACACCGATATAATTTGCTCATGTCTAAAACCAATCTTAAAGTGAAAGTCTGGCGCGGAGCTGAGCAAGGGGAATTTGTTGAATACCTGGTGCCGCGCACTTCTAATCAAACAGTGCTGGATGTAGTTACCTATATTCAGCGAAAAATTGATCCTACTCTTAGCTATCGATTTGCTTGCCGTGTAGGTATGTGTGGCTCTTGTGCGATGACCGTTAATGGCGTAGCCCGGTGGACTTGCAGAACCCACGTGGCCAAAATTGTAGAGGGCGATTTGCTTGAGATTGCTCCGCTGAATAACCTGCCGGTCATCAAAGACCTCGCGACTGATATGCGCGAGTTCTTTAATAAATGGAAAGGGGCAGTTGGTTTTTTTAAAGGTGAGCAAACTCGCCATGATAATTTTGCAAAGGTAAAACCAAACTCTGAGGAGCGCCAATTAGCTAATGCGGGAATTGAATGCATTGGCTGTGCTGTATGTTATGCCTCTTGTGATGTGGTTGCGAGCCGCTCGGATTATTTGGGCCCAGCAGCATTGAATCGCGCCTGGACCCTAACAAACGATGTGCGGGATGTTCAGCAATTAGACCGCTTGCGAGCAGTAGCGGGTGATGCTGGCTGCCATACCTGCCATACCCATGGTAGTTGCACTGAGCGCTGCCCAAAACAGCTAGAGCCTACTGCTGGGATCGCCGGACTCAAAAAACTTGTTGCACGAGCCGCCGTCCGGGGTAAGTTATGAGTGCAACTTTGCATAGTGACGCTATATTGCAGGCTAAGCTTTGGTATGCGCAGCGGATCAGCGCAATGATCCTTGGTTTATGCATTGCTATTCACTTATTCATTATGTTTTACGCTATTCGTGGCGGCCTTACTGCGGGTGAAATTTTAGGCCGCACTCAAGGCAATTGGTTTTTTGCAATCTTTTATGAGGTATTTGTTTTGGCTTGCTTTATCCATGCACCAATTGGCCTAGCAAATATTTTGCGTGAGAACTTTCCGCGATCCCCTGGGGTTCGCGTTTTACCTTGGATCTTGGCAATTCTAATTTTAGTATTGGGAACCACTGCTGTGCTTGGTGTATTTACTGGTGGAATAGGGCGATGACTAATAGACCAACTTTAGATCGCCGTGCCAAATCCCATCTGTCCTACTTTATT
>NZ_NCFJ01000639.1:0-1276 GCF_002281105.1 Polynucleobacter sp. 35-46-11 | reverse complement strand
CACCCATTAAATCATTTCGGAGAACTGAACTTAAAAATGAACCTGGAGGCAGACCATATTCAAAATATCGCTGCAACGCCTCAAGAGTATAGTCAGAAGCGGCGATAATGGTGCCACCAGTTGCTAAAACATCATCCACAATTAATACTCGAGAACCTGCAGGTAAGGTTGACTGTTGAAGCTCCAAGGAGTCTGATCCATATTCAAGTCCGTAGGACTCCCGATGACTTGCTAATGGCAGTTTATTGGGCTTTCTAGCCAGTGCAAATCCTTTATGGGCATGGTTGGCTAGGGCGGAGCCAAAAATAAAGCCGCGAGACTCAATGCCCAGAATATGGCTATAGTCAAACTGCTTGGCTAGGGCCTCTAATTGCAGTACAGCCTCTTTAAATGCAGCGGGATTTGCAAGTAGGGGTGAAATATCCCGAAAGAGAATCCCCGGTTTTGGGAAGTCAGGGACTCCGGGTAGATAATCTAGTAAATTCATTTTTGGCTGATATGAAAACACAATTGCTCATTATTACCGCATTAGAGTCCGAACTCAATCAAGCTGCCTTGCCGCCGGGAGTGGGTATTGTGTATTCAGGGGTTGGCAAGATTAATGCTACTGCAGCTACCCTGCAAGCTATACATCAATTTGAGCCAAAACAGATTATTAACTTTGGTACTGTTGGGAAAATTAATCCATCTCTTGCTGGTTTGCTCGAGATAGGGAAGGTGATACAACGTGACATGATGACTGTGCCATTAGCGCCCAGGGGTCAAACCCCTTTTTGCCCAAAACCAGTTGAGTATCTCTCGTTGAATGGTGATCATGTCTGCGGTACGGGCGATAGTTTTGTGACGGCCCATGACCCTTGGTTGAAAGAGCAGGGTGTAGATGTTGTTGATATGGAACTATTTGCAATTGCTAGCATTGCCTATCAATTTAATATCCCGTGGCAATCCTTTAAGTATGTGACTGATGATGCTAATTCAGACTCCGGAAATGAGTGGAAGCATCGGGTCAATCATGGCCAAGAGCTGTATGTAAGCAAGCTCCAAGATCTATTAAGCGCATAGAGCATTCGGATAAACCCAAGAATTTCTGATGAACCCAAAGTTTCCTTGGCTCAAAAATTATCTCGAGGGAGTTCCTCATGAGATTGATCTGGCTGGACACGCATCGATTGTTGATTTCTTGGAGGAATCGTTTGCTAGCTACCCCGATCGAATTGCAATAGAGTCGATGGGTCACAAAATCAGCTACCGTCAGCTGGATATTCTGTCAAAAGAT
>NZ_NCFJ01000089.1:0-7816 GCF_002281105.1 Polynucleobacter sp. 35-46-11 | reverse complement strand
AGGACTGCAAGATCGCATAACAACTGCAATGAGTGCACTCGATGGCAAAGCTTTTATAGCGGATGCTTGGGAAAAACCGGAAGACAGCAAGTTAAAAGGTTATGGACGCACCTGCATTTTGGATGGTGGAAATATTTTAGAAAAAGGTGGCGTGGGATTCTCACACGTTCGTGGCGATCAAATGCCTCCATCCGCATCCCATCATCGTCCAGAGCTTGCGGGGCGTAGCTTCGAAGCGATGGGTGTTTCGCTGGTCTTTCATCCAAATAATCCTAAGGTACCCACCACCCATATGAATGTGCGCTGCTTTATTGCACAAGCTCCGGATAAAGAGCCAATCTGGTGGTTTGGGGGCGGCTTTGATCTCACACCCTATTACGGCGTTGACGAAGATTGCAAACACTTTCATCAAACAGCCAAAGATGCTTTGGATCCATTTGGTGATGAGCTCTATCCGCGCTTTAAAAAATGGTGTGATGAATATTTTTATCTCAAGCATCGTGAAGAGCCCCGTGGCATTGGTGGCGTCTTCTTTGATGACTTTAATGATCTTGGTTTTGAACAAAGCTTTGCGATGACACGCGCTGTTGGCGATGCCTTTATTGATGCTTACCTACCGATTGTGGAGCGTCGCTACAAAGACAGCTTTACCGCTGAAGAAAAAGCGTTTCAAGAATACCGTCGCGGTCGCTATGTGGAGTACAACTTAATATTCGACCGTGGCACTATTTTTGGCCTACACTCCGGTGGGCGTACAGAATCTATTCTGATGTCTATGCCTCCGGTAGTTCAGTGGTGGTACAACTGGCAACCAAAGCCGGGCACTCCTGAAGCAAAGCTGTACAACCACTACCTCAAGCCGCGTGACTGGCTAGCCTAACTTGAGCTCAGCAAATTTGGATACTCCAAAGAAGATTGGCATCCTAGGCGGTACATTTGACCCGCCACATCTTGGCCACCTCAAATTGGCCACCCATTTTGCAAAAGTCTTGCATCTCGACGCCCTACTTCTCATCCCTAGTGGTGAGCCTTGGCAAAAGGACTCTGGCATAACCCCTGCGCAAATCCGCCTGCAACTGACTGAAGCTGCTGGGATTGATCTAGCGAGAGCATTTCTGTATTTGCAAATACCAACTCAAATTGGGATCGATCGCATCGAAATTGATCGGGCAGGCCCAAGCTATGCGATCGATACTGCAAAAGCCCTGAGAGAACGTTTTGGGCCTGATGTCAGCTTGACTTGGCTAATGGGAGCCGATTCCCTTCTCAACCTCCCCACCTGGAACTCTTGGGATCAATTGCTGGGCTTTGTGAATTTTGCAGTTGCCACTAGGCCCCACCATGAACTTTCCGGGAAAATGAGTGCCGAAATCGAAACCTTATTAGAAGAGTATCAATGTATTGATGTAGATACTCTTGAAAAAAGCCCATTTGGCCGCATCTACGTAGATAACAGTCTTTCAGTAGACCTTTCATCCACCGAGCTTCGAAATCAGCTTAAAAGCCCCTCTCGTAGCGATATTGCTTCCGAGCACATTCCGTCTCACGCTTTAGAAATCATTACAAATCTAGGTCTGTACAAATAATCAGGCTAAGATCACCCCTATATTCAAAAATCTCAGAAAAATACTAAAGAAACTATGGACTTAACTAAATTACAACGCGTCGTGATCGACGCCCTTGAAGATGTCAAGGCGCAAGATATTCGCGTTTATGACACAACTAAACTCAGCGAGCTATTTGATCGCGTCATTATTGCTACAGGCACCTCTAACCGTCAGACAAGATCTTTAGCCATGTCGGTTAAAGAGGCAGTCAACGCCAAAGGTGGTGAAGTCATTTCCGTCGAAGGCCTGGAGACTGGTGAATGGGTGCTTGTTGATTGCGGCGATATCGTGGTTCACATTCTGCAACCTGCACTGCGTGCTTACTACCAATTAGAAGGAATGTGGGGCGCTAAGCCTGTTCGCGTCAAATTAGCAGCAGACAAGGGGCTTGTCAAGGCAAGCGAACCCAACGACGAAGAGTAATGTCTTAGCAATGCGTTTAACGATTGTTTCTGTTGGTCACAAAATGCCAGAATGGGTTGCAACTGCAACCCATGATTACATTAAGCGCATGCCCGCAGATTGCAGTATTGAAATCAAAGAGATCAAACCCGACCTCAGTCCAGCCAAAGAAGCTATCAAAATTGCTGCCGCTATTCCGAAAGGCTCTCGCGTCATTGCACTTGATGAGCGCGGTAAAGATCAAACCACTCAAAATCTAGCTACCCAGTTAGCAAACTGGCGACAGGATGGTTTTGACATCACCTTCTTGATTGGTGGTGCCGATGGGCTCGATCCTAGCCTCAAAGAAGGTGCTCAGGCGATGTGGCGGCTCTCAAGTCTAACGCTACCCCATGCCATGGCAAGAGTCTTACTGGTTGAGCAACTCTATCGAGCTTGGACTATTTTGCAAGGCCACCCTTATCACCGCGAGTAAGTCATTCATGTTTTCTTATATTTACCTTGCCTCACAAAGTCCACGGCGCCAAGAGTTACTCAAACAGATTGGCGTCGAATTTGAGATGCTGATTGCGGCACCAGGGGAAGATACGGAAACCCTTGAAGAGCCCCTCTCCAATGAAACAGCGCGTGAATATGTTGAGCGTGTCACCTTTGCCAAAAGCGCCATTGCATTAGCAAGATGGCAAAACAGCGGTAAACCTTGGGCCCCGATTTTGTGCGCAGATACCACCGTGAGCCTCCCTGGTAGCCCGGCCGGTGAAATCCTCGGCAAACCCTCTGATGCTGCCGACGCTGCACGTATTCTTGAAATGCTGAGCGGTCAAGTGCATGAAGTGCTTACCGCGGTTGTAATGATGATCGACCCTATAAATAACCCTCTTTGCTTGGTTCAAGTATCTGAGGTGGAATTTGCCCAACTCACCGCATCACAAATTGATAATTACATTCAGAGTGGTGAACCTTTTGGCAAAGCTGGTGCGTATGGCATTCAAGGTCTTGGAGGGGCATTTATCCCCTCAATTAAAGGTAGCTATAGCGGTATCATGGGATTACCTATTTTCGAAGTTAACCAATTATTAGATTTTGCTAAAGTTGCCCGCATATGAATGAAGAAATTCTGATCAATATTACCCCCCAAGAAACACGGGTGGCATTAATTCAGCAGGGCGCGGTTCAAGAGCTTCAGATTGAGCGCACGCGTCAACGCGGCATCGTTGGCAATATCTATTTAGCCAAAGTCGTACGCGTTCTACCTGGCATGCAATCCGCTTTCATTGAGATCGGCCTAGAGCGCACTGCATTTATGCACGTTGCCGATATTACTCAAAATAACCCTCAAGCACAAATTGAAAAGCTGCTCTTTGAGGGTCAAAATGTTTTAGTACAAGTCCTCAAGGATCCACTGGGAACTAAAGGTGCGCGCCTCACAACTCAATTGAGTATTGCTGGCCGCAATTTGGTTTACCTGCCACCAGCCGGAACGGATGCGGCCACCGAAAAATATATTGGCGTATCCCAAAGAATTGATCAACCCGAGGAACGAGAAGCCATCAAGGCACGCCTTGCGGGGCTGATGCCTGCAGATGAAAAAGGTGGAATTATCGTGCGCACCAGCGCACAAGATGCCAGCGATACTGAGCTAGAGCACGACATGCATTACCTGCGTACGACCTGGGAGAGAATCCGCGCAGCCGTGAACCATAAAGCTGCTCCCAACCTGCTTTATCAGGATCTCAGCTTAGCTGAACGTGTATTGCGTGACGTTGCAGGCGAAGAAACCACCCAAATTCGAGTTGATTCAGCGGAGAACTTTGAAAAGTTGAAGGGCTTCGCTACGCTCTACATGCCCAATCTCCTTGACAAGCTCACACTTCATCGTGGCGAGCGCGCCCTGTTTGACTTGTTTGATGTAGATGCTGAAATCAACAAAGCGCTTGGCAGAAGAGTTGATCTCAAGTCAGGCGGCTACTTGATGATTGACCAAACAGAGTCGATGACTACGATTGATGTCAATACTGGAAGTTATGTTGGCGCACGCAATCTCGACGACACCGTCTTTAAAACTAATCTTGAAGCTGCTCAGGCGATAGCCCGTCAATTACGCTTACGCAATCTCGGCGGCATCATCATCATTGACTTTATTGACATGCTAAGCAAAGATCATCAAGAGTCAGTGCTGCATGAACTCAATCGCAATTTAGAACGCGATCATGCCCGCACTTCAGTGAGCGAATTTTCCTCGCTAGGCTTGGTAGAAATGACGCGCAAACGTACGCGCGAATCCCTTGCCCACATTACTTGTGAACCTTGCGCTACCTGCCAGGGCAAAGGCGAGGTCAAGACAGCGCAAACCATTTGTTACGAGATATTGCGCGAGATTGTGCGAGAGCATCGCCAATTTAATCCCCGTGAATTTAGGATTGTTGCTGCGCCCGATGTAATCGATCTCTTCCTAGAAGAAGAAAATCAATTCTTGGCACAGTTGGGTGACTTTATTAGCAAGCCGATCAAACTTCAGGCTGAGGGTAGCTTTCGCCAAGAGCAGTACGATATTGTTCTCAGCTAATCATTGATTACGCGTTTGAAAACTGGATGCGATGCAGATTGGCGTACAAGCCGTCTTTAGCAATCAATTCTTCGTGTGAGCCGTTCTCAATCACATGACCATGTTCTAGCACCACAATCCGATCAGCATGCTCAATAGTTGATAAGCGATGTGCGATAACCAAAGTGGTTCTACCGGCCATTAATCGCTCTAAAGCATCTTGCACTTGACGCTCGGATTCAGAATCGAGCGCCGAAGTTGCTTCATCCAAAATCAGAATAGGTGCGTCTTTATAGATAGCTCTCGCGATAGCTAAACGCTGACGTTGCCCGCCTGATAAACGATTGCCGTTATCACCAATTTGAGTATCAATTCCTTCGGGCATTTCTTTCATGAGTGCTGATAAGTTCGCCGCCTCAAGCGCCTCCATCACGCGTCCACGATCAATACCCTCTTGGCCCACAGCACCATAGGCTACGTTTGCCGCAATGCTGTCATTAAATAAAATGACATCCTGACTTACAAAAGCAATTTGCTTGCGCAAATCTGCAAGAACAATGTCCTCGAGCGGAATATCGTCCAAGAAAATTTGGCCATTAGTTGGCTTAAAGAAGCGCGGCAATAAATTCACCAGAGTAGATTTACCACCCCCAGATGGGCCGACAAAGGCCACCACTTCTCCAGGCTTGATATTTAAATTCACACCAGTGAGAGCATCTTTGCGCCCAGCTTCTTGCTGATAGGAGAAGCCGACGTCTTCAAATCGAATTCCACCTTTAGCCTTGTCCAAGGACTTCATATTTTCCTTGCGGGACTCGTCCTCTTCAAAGGGTTGATCCATGAGAGAGAAAATCATTTCCGCTGCAGTTAAGCCGCGCTGCAAGGGCTGATTAATATCAGCCAAATGTTTAATTGGCGAAATCACCAACATCATGGCGGTAATAAAAGCAGCAAAGCCGCCCACTGTAGTTCCTTCGGAGGCTGACTGCATCAATGCAATTACCAAGACAATCGATAGCGCCATGGAAGCAATCAGCTGAGTAATCGGCTGATTTAAGCCTCCAGCTACTGCCGACTTTAAGGCAAATTGACGAAGACGTTCGGCTTTTTCCATAAAACGGCGCATCTCATACTCTTCAGCACCATGTACCTTCACGATCTTGTACCCGGCTGCAGATTCTTCAACAATATAAGCGAGCTCACTAGTAAGTATCTGCTGCTCGCGATTCAAGGATCGCAGACGCTTATTAATCTTGCTCATGATGAAGGCGATGATGGGGAAGATCACCAACACGACTAGCGTCAACTGCCAATTCAAATAAATCAGATAGCCAATTAAGCCAACCACGGTGAGCGAATCTCGTACCAAGCTAATCAACATCCCGCCCATAATGGAAAGTACATTATTTACCTCAAAAACAACTGCGTTGATTAAATTGGATGCGGAGTTCTTCTGAAAAAAAGTAGTTGATGCATTTAGCAGCGTTTGAAACATCTGCTGACGCAACTTAAGCAAGACAGAATTAATAACGCGAGTCAGTAAATAGTTTGATAAAAACTGGGCCAAGCTACGAACAAGGGCCAAACCCACCAAGAAAACCGGCACCTGCCAAAGCTTGCTATTGAGCTGTCCAGTAAAGCCACGATCTAGTAACGGCTTCATTAGAGCGGGAATAGAGGTTTCAGCCCCAGCAACCAGAGCCATGGCCAACAAAGACCCAATAATCATCCAAATATGGGGCTTGAGATACTGAATTAAGCGATTTAGGGCGGTACGGTCTTGAGCATTCATATAATGAATTATGCCCACCTTATCCGTCATACTCATCACTCGCAATGAAGAAGCCAATTTGGCCGATTGTTTGGACTCCCTAGGGGGGATTGCCCAGCAAATCGTGGTGGTCGACACCAATAGCACCGATAGCACCCTAGAAATCGCCAAAAACCATGGCGCCCTTATTAGCCAACCTGCTGATTGGCCTGGATTTGGACCTCAAAAGAACCGTGCCTTAGACTTAGCCACTGGTGACTGGGTACTCTCCTTGGATGCGGATGAGCGATTAACTCCTGCCCTCAGAAGTGAAATTTTGACGGCCATCCATCATTCAGCGCATGTTGGCTGTTTTGCCATTCCACGCCTATCTTGGTATTGCGGACGCTTTATTCGCCATTCCGGCTGGAGCCCCGATTATGTGGATCGATTATTTAGGCGTGGCACTGCCTGCTTCTCAGATGATCTGGTTCATGAACGACTGATTCCGAATGGGCAAGTAGCAAAGCTGGAGAACCCCATGTTGCACTACAGCTTCATGAACTACTCACAAGTGCTGCAAAAATTAGATCGCTACTCAACTGCATCAGCAGAGCAGGCATTTTCTAAAGGGAAAAAGAGTAGCCCATTAAAAGCAGTACTTCATGGCATCTGGGCCTTTACTCGAACCTACTTCATACGCCTTGGTTTCTTGGACGGTCCCCAGGGCTTTGCTTTGGCAATTTCTAACGGGCAAGGGACTTACTATCGCTACATGAAGTTATGGCAATTGCACCAAGAAGCAAGCTCCAATAATTCTCTCGGCAAATGATCTCCGTTCTTCTGGCGACCTATAACTGGCCACAGGCCCTCAAGTTATGCCTTGAGTCACTCAGCACTCAAACAGATTTAGATTTTGAAATCATCATTGCTGATGATGGCTCCACCTCGGATACCAAAGACCTCATCAGGGAAACTCAGAACCATTTCCCGGTAACCATCACACATCTTTGGCAAGAGGATCAAGGCTTTCGTAAGACCCGCATTCTCAACCAAGCAATTGAGGCAGCGCGCGGTGACTATCTCGTATTTTTAGATGGCGACTGTCTTGTACAGCCAGACTTTATCGCCCAGCATCGAATCCTATCTCAGGCGCAACGCTTGGTAACCGGCAGCCGTGTCTTGCTTAATAATGAGCTTAGCAAAAAATTACTCTCATGGTCCCATTGGGACTTTAAGAAATTCACTGGCAACTTATTAAGTTATCGATTATCCGGCGGCATCAATAAGTATTGGCCTCTCAAAATCAAACTTGGTGATGGCGCCTGGCGCAACTATAAGAAATTTGTTTGGCGCCGTATCAAAGGCTGCAATATGGCCTGCTGGAGATCGGATGCCCAAGCTATTGGTGGCTTTGATGAAACCATGACTGGCTGGGGACATGAAGATGCGGATTTTGTTTTCAGACTACAAAACCGGGGCTTGATTCGTAAATCTGGATCCTGGGCAACT
>NZ_NCFJ01000638.1:0-1278 GCF_002281105.1 Polynucleobacter sp. 35-46-11 | reverse complement strand
TTCAGCTTTTGAACCAATATGAGTTATGCTCCGATTAATTTTAATGAAAAAAATCGCCAAAAGTATATAACATAATGCAGTCAGAAACCCTGAAACCACAGCGCCTATTTGATCTGATTTATTGTTACTAATGAGACCTGGAAATTGGGACATAATGTAGTTTTCAATATGATAAAATACTTTAAGTATTGAAGGATAGATAATGTGGACACAAGTCGCGGCTATAGCAAGGTAAATTAAAGCCAGAAGTAATTTTGCTGCTGGTTTACCGAATGTTTGCTCTATTTGCTCTACTATCCCACCGCTAAAATCCACACCAAAAATCCTTTTATCCAGTCCGAATACAGTATAAGCTAAAAGATCGGGAAACCTGCCTCAACGTCCAAGAATAATCAATCGATATCCAGAGGTGGCAGGCTTTTAACGATTTTCATCGTCTCAAGGCTCACGGTAACGACTCGCATAAACAGCTCCAACGGGTAGCATGGGTTGTGCATGGTCTCAATCGCCCAGTCATTGGCATCATTCATGATGCCGCTATCCTTGTCCGTCTTCACGCATTGGCGCTCCACCACCCAGTCAAGCGCGGGCTTGCCATTCACCACATACTCGTACGCTTCCAGAGGAATACCGGTGAGAGTAATTTTGGCATTGTAGTGTAGTGTCGTTAGGTCTTTCTCGCCGCTTTTTTTCCCATACCTCATCTTTTCAACACGATAGTCGGCATCGGTCAACTTCTGGTTACCCGCGTCGATTTTAAGGGCGTAGGGAGCCACTGTTTCGTAGTTCAAGTGCAGATCAGCCAAGTCGCGCCCAGCCTTGCTGAATGCCCAAAAATCCTCCGGAGTATTGACACAGGGGATGCGTGGCAGCTCCTTTGAAAGGTTATCGGCATAGCGTTCTCGATAGTCAGGCGAATGAAGCAAGCCATAGACATAGTAGAATATGTCTTCTTTACTCATGTCGTCCGAAGGATACGAGGCGCGAAAATGTGCTAGTCCCGCATCAGTAATGGCGTCTCGCCGAAATTGGATATTTTCGCGATTCGATCGATCAGAGAACAAGTCGGCGTTAGATGCTTTGTCCGGTTCGGCTGCCGACTCGTCAAACACATAGAGAGGAAAGCATTGGGCTGTTTGAATGGCATGAAAATTAGGGACAGCATCGGTGATGAGTGCCGAAAAATCGTTCTGCGCACCAACTCCTGAAAGGCAAATGACAAAGTTTTTGCTGTGATTACCTATAGGAAAATAACGAGGCATAAGATTCCGTGTCCAA
>NZ_NCFJ01000637.1:1099-2379 GCF_002281105.1 Polynucleobacter sp. 35-46-11 | reverse complement strand
AGAGCTAGAGATTTCTCAAGAAGAATTAAAAAAAGCCTATGAAGGTTTATCAGTAGAGCAAGGAAATGCTCTTGATGTTGCTGCTCAGAGAGTACGCGCGTATCACGAGAAACAAAAGATTGAAGCAGGTTGCCACTCTTGGGAATATGAAGAGGCTGATGGCACGCGCTTAGGTCAAAAAGTCACAGCCTTGGATCGCGTGGGTATTTATGTTCCTGGCGGTAAAGCGGCCTATCCCTCTTCAGTATTAATGAATGCTATTCCTGCCAAAGTTGCTGGTGTAAGAGAAGTCATCATGGTGGTGCCTACCCCTGATGGCGCTCGCAACTCCTTGGTATTGGCTGCTGCATACTTATCTGGAGTTGATCGCGTCTTTACGATTGGCGGTGCACAAGCTGTTGGTGCTTTGGCTTATGGCACGAAAACTATTCCACCGGTGGACAAGATTGTTGGCCCTGGCAATGCCTATGTAGCAGCTGCTAAGCGCAGAGTCTTCGGTATCGTTGGCATCGACATGATTGCTGGCCCTTCAGAAATTTTGGTTCTCTGCGATGGTTCTAGTAATCCCAATTGGATCGCGATGGATTTATTTTCTCAAGCCGAGCATGATGAGTTAGCGCAATCTATTTTGCTTTGCCCAGATGAGAAATTTATTGAGCAAGTGCAAGCAAGTATTAACAAGCTATTGCCTGAGATGCCAAGAAAGCAAGTGATCGAAGCATCGCTTACTAATCGCGCTTTATTGATTCAGGTAGGAGATATGAGCGAGGCTTGTGAGATTGCCAACGCCATCGCTGCTGAGCATTTAGAAATTTGTGCAACTGAGCCGCGTAAGTGGGCTGAGTTAATCCGTCATGCTGGCGCCATTTTTATGGGTAACTACACTAGCGAATCTTTGGGTGATTATTGTGCAGGCCCGAATCATGTATTGCCAACAGCGCGCACTGCACGCTTCTCTTCGCCTTTAGGTGTGTATGACTTTATAAAGCGCTCAAGCATGATTGAAGTGAGTGAAGCGGGTGCTCAAACATTAGGTGCTGTTGCT
Organism: Polynucleobacter sp. 35-46-11; assembly: GCF_002281105.1. Classification (NCBI taxonomy): domain Bacteria; kingdom Pseudomonadati; phylum Pseudomonadota; class Betaproteobacteria; order Burkholderiales; family Burkholderiaceae; genus Polynucleobacter; species Polynucleobacter sp. 35-46-11. Next base: position 1,334 of record NZ_NCFJ01000637.1, on the reverse strand, counting down.
AGTACACTCGCTCACGGTGAGGGTTTAACGGCTCATGCCCGTGCTGCTGAGATGCGACTGAAAAAATAAACTTAAACGCTTGCTAGAATTTCTTTCAGAGCAGTAATCAATTCATTTGTTTGCTCATCAGTACCGATGGTGATGCGTAAAAACTCTTCAATGCGTGGTGATTTAAAGTGACGCACAATAATTCCACGATCGCGTAAAGCTTGATAGAGCTTCGCACCAGCATGTT
>NZ_NCFJ01000637.1:0-1078 GCF_002281105.1 Polynucleobacter sp. 35-46-11 | reverse complement strand
AATGGCGCGTAAAAATAAAGTTGGCTGTTGATGGCAAAGTTTCAAAACCTAGATCGGCTAGTTCACCCACTAAGTGCTCACGAGTGTGGATTACTTTTTTGCTCGTAGATTCGAGATGCGCTTGATCCTGTATGGCAGCAATTGCTCCTGCTTGAGCCAAACGACCAAGTGGATAGGAGTTAAAACTATTCTTCACTCGCTCTAAACCTTCAATTAGGTCTGGATGTCCCACCGCAAATCCAACGCGAAGTCCTGCTAGGGCGCGTGACTTAGAGAGGGTGTGTACGACTAGGAGGTTTTCTGGACAAGCGCTTCCGCGAAGTAGGGGGATGCAAGACTCAGTTCCGTAATCCACATAGGCTTCATCGATCACCACCACGGAAGCGGTATTTCTGCTCAGAAGAGCTTCGATATCTGATCGCGGAATGGCTCGACCAGTTGGAGCATTGGGATTGGGGAAAATAATTCCACCATTAGGGGTTTTGAAATCCCCCGTCTGAATCTCAAAATCAGGACCTAGGGGGACTGCTTGATATTCAATTCCAAACAACTTGCAATAAACCGGGTAGAAGCTATAAGTAATATCCGGAAACTGAACGGGCTTGGCTTGTTTGAGTAGGCCCAAAAATACGTGTGCCAGGACTTCATCAGAGCCATTTCCTAAAAACACCTGTTTTGGGTCCAAGCCGTGCAAATCGGCAATAGCCTTTTTAAGGGCTGTGCCTTCAGGGTCTGGATAGAGCCTTAAATCATCCGTATTTTGTTGATTTATGGCGGCTAGGGCCTTAGGCGATGGGCCATAAGGACTCTCATTGGTATTGAGCTTAACCAGTCGCTGCATTTGCGGCTGCTCCCCGGGAACATAGGGGGTGAGGGTCTGAACAACGGGGCTCCAAAAGCGGCTCATGAGGGACTCTAGTCAAAAATCAGGAAAAAATGAATAAACACCGGCAAATAAAATCGGCATTTATATCTGTAATAGGAATGATATTATGAGGCTTCAATCAACACTTCGCCTCGCGGCGCACTGAAGCATGCGGCAAGCCGACGTTACCCGAAACACTTCGGAAACCAAAAT
>NZ_NCFJ01000088.1:0-7833 GCF_002281105.1 Polynucleobacter sp. 35-46-11 | reverse complement strand
TTTACTCTTCGGCTGAGCGTGTTACCAAGGCTTTTGAGCTGATTCGTAAGTATCCTGATCTACCTTTTATCTTTACCGGCTTTTCTGGGCGCCTATCACCGGTCGGTATGTCCGAGGCTGATGCCTTTAAGCAATTGGTTTCTGAGCAGGGTTTGCCAGACAAAAATGCCCATTATGAAAATCAATCCCGCAATACCTATGAAAATGTGGTGTTGATAAAACCCATGATCTTGGAGTTGGGGGATAAGAACGCCAAAGAAGCTGATACACCTCCAAAACCTTGGCTGCTGATTACTTCGGCATCACATATGTACCGATCAGTAAAAATTTTCCAAAAACAAGGGATTGCGGTAATTCCTATTCCTGTGGATTACCAAACGGGACATCAATTACGCTGGGCTAGGTTTGATTTGGAAGATGGTATCCAAAATTGGAATAAGGTGATGCATGAGCTTATTGGTCTTTTGGCCTACTGGATCACTGGAAAGATCTAACTGGAGCAGAGAATTCGGTAAAATAAACCTACATGAACATGGCTAAAAAAGCCCCTGTGGGTCAAGCTACAACGCCCACCCAGACTTCCCAAGCTTCTGCTGCTGGGTCCTCAATTGCTTATTCTGCTGATCATCTGGCAAACCAATTCCTAATTGCCATGCCTGGGATGGTTGATCCCAATTTTGCGGGTTCAGTTATCTATCTTTTTGAGCATACCGAACGGGGTGCGATGGGCTTGGTGATCAATCGCCCGACTGAACTGGATATGGGTGCCTTATTTGAGAAAATTGAGGTCAAGCTAGAGGTTGAGCCAGTATCTGAACAACCGGTCTATTTTGGTGGTCCAGTGCAAATCGAGCGTGGTTTTGTCTTGCATGAGCCCACCACAGAGGCAGCTTACAGCTCTTCCTTAGCTATTCCGGGCGGTTTGACCATGACAACATCCAAGGATGTGCTTGAGGCCGTGGCAACAGGTTCTGGACCCAGCAATTTTTTAATGACCTTGGGTTATGCGGGTTGGAGTGCAGGCCAGCTTGAAGAGGAGATTACCCTCAATGGCTGGATCAATGTTCCCCTGTCCCAGAAGCAAATGGTTGAGATTATTTTTAATACTCCCTCTAGCAAGCGCTATGAGCTGACAATGAGTATTTTGGGGTTTGATCCATCGCATCTATCTGGTGAGGCAGGGCATGCCTGAGGAAATCAGGAAGCGCGCAGAGTTGACCATCATGGCTTTTGACTTCGGGACGCGACGTATTGGTGTCGCTGTTGGCAATACCCTTACTTGCCTGGGGCAACCCATTAAAACCATCGCAGAGTCATCTAGCGATGCTGCATTCAAAGTCATTGAGGGGCTTTTGAAGGAGTGGCAGCCCAATCGCCTAGTAGTCGGCTTACCTTGTCACCCTGATGGTACCGAGCATGAAATGAGTGCCAAGGCTCGCCGCTTTGGCAATCAGCTGCATGGACGCTTTCATTTGCCGGTGGAGTGGGTGGATGAGCGCTATACCTCGGCTGTTTTAGAGGGAAATTCAGACATGCGAGACAATTTGGATGCGCAGTCTGCGGCCTTAATTTTGGAGCAGTATTTTCTTGAGAAGAATTGGATTAGTTGAGATGAATGCAGAGCAGTCCTATCTGAAATTACTAGAGACTTTGAGTCAGCGCAAAATGGCTGGTGATTCATTTGAATTAGCTGGTCTTGCGATGGGTGGGGCCTGGATTGCAGAGCGTTTAGCCGCAGACTTAAATCTTCCCCACTTTGGTGTAATTAATGTGGCATTTCATCGAGATGATTATGCCGAGAAGGGTATGACAGCGCTTCGAACAGCCAGCACCATGTCCACCCATCTTCCTTTTGAGGTGAATGGCGCAAACGTGATTTTGATTGATGATGTATTGCTGACTGGTCGTACGGTTCGTGCGGCACTTAATGAGTTGTTTGATTTTGGTAGACCTGCGCAAGTGGAATTGATGGTTTTGGCAGATCGTGAGAATCGTGAGTTGCCAATTTCAGCCGATTTTGTAGGAGAACCAGTGAATGTTCCAGAGAATCAATTTTTGGTTTTAGAAAAAGATGATGCTGGCAAGTTCAGCTTCCAATTAGAAGAGCGTGCGGAATGAGTGGAGTGAATAATTCGGTGAATAGCTCAGCAAATGACCCGGTCAATCAATTCAATGCTGCTGGCGATTTAACCCATTTACTGACCTTGGAAGGTTTGCCAAAAGAGCAAATCCTCCATATTCTCGATACTGCACAACAATTTGTTAGCGTGACAGACCCTGCGAGAGAGGTGAAGAAAGTGCCACTCTTGCGCGGTAAAAGTGTATTTAATTTGTTTTTTGAAAACTCCACCCGAACTCGAACTACTTTTGAGATTGCTGCTAAACGTTTATCGGCAGATGTCATTAATTTAGATATCTCTACTTCTTCTACCGCAAAAGGCGAAAGTCTTTTGGATACGATTGATAACTTAGTGGCTATGCAGGCAGATATTTTTGTGGTGCGTCATAGTGTTTCAAGGGCGCCTATTGAGATCGCTCAACATATTCCTGCACATGTTCACGTAGTCAATGCCGGTGATGGTAGTCACCAGCATCCTACACAAGGCTTGTTAGATATGTACACGATGCGCCACTTCAAAAAAGATTTTAGTGGTTTGAAGGTCGCTATCGTGGGTGACATTGTGCATAGCAGAGTTGCCAAATCAAATATCTGCGCTTTACGAACATTAGGCTGTACGGATATTCGTGCAATTGGCCCTGAAAGCCTCCTACCAAGCGACCTTGATATGCTGGGTGTGAAGGTATTCCACAGCATGGAAGAGGGGCTTAAAGGTGTCGACGTTGTCATGACCTTGCGTATTCAAAAGGAGCGCATGGAAGCAGGACAGGTCCCAGAGGGAGATGCTTTCTTTAACCAGTATGGCTTAACACCTAGCCGTTTAGCTTTGGCTAAATCGGATGCCATCGTGATGCATCCGGGTCCTATGAATCGTGGTGTAGAAATTGATTCCGCTGTAGCGGATGGTTCCCAGTCGGTTATCCTGAATCAAGTTACCTTTGGTATCGCAGTTCGTATGGCTGTCATGTCTATTGTTGCTGGTAACTAGTTGGATCGGATATAGCTCTTGAGCTCTCAAAGCACCATTCAGCTACCCTCTGTGACCGATAAGAAGCGTTGGCTTATCTTGACCCACGCATTCAATATGGATGGGCGTGCTGCGAGCTTGACCATCACCGATAAGATTCCCTATCTTCTTGAGGCCGGAATCGAACCAATTGTTTTTAGTGCAATTACCGGAATTAAAGACCAGCGCTTTCCGCATTACCAGTTCATTGCCTGGGGTCCCTCGGGATTCCGTTTTGACTTTCGACACTGGGTGGCCAATAAGTATGGCCGAGGCTTTATTTATAAATTCACAACCAGAACAGTTTCATTATTGCTTTCACCATTGATTGCAATTGAAAAGTTGTTGCTGGGTTACTCTAGCCAGTGGTCTTGGACATTACCTGCTTTTTTTCATGGATGGCGCTTAATACGTGCCGGAAAAGTCGATGTTGTTTTCTCGGTAGGTAGCGCATGGTCTGCACACCTTACAGGAGTTTGGTTAAAAAAGGCAACGGGTATTGAGTTGATTTCTGAGGTGCATGATCCTTTAGTCATTCGCAAAAGCCCCGAAGATCAGGGTTTTGAAAAGCCTAAAAATCGCGATGCCCGTTTTCGTCACTATCTAGAAAATCAACTTACTCAGTTTTCCGATAAAGTGTGGTGGTTTACTGATGGTGCCTTGCATTACGCTAAGGTGCGCAATCCTAATCTCAATACCCCTAAGAATGCACATGGTTTTGTAGTGACCCCGGGTGCTGAACCGCCTGGAAGTCTGAATGCCAATCAATCACACCGATACACAGAGAAACTGAATTTATGCCATTTCGGTTCTTTGGCGAATGACCGCTCACTTTCAACGATTCTCAAGGCCTTAGTCCCCTTGCTAAGAAAATATCCAGAAGCCCGAGATCAGATTCGAGTGCATGCTTATGGCGCGCCTCTAGATTCGCTCTCGATAGACGCTATCAAACAATTGGGTTTTGAGGATGTTTTACTAGCACATGGGCGTTTAGAGCGAGATCCTGCTACCAGTAAATCAGGTCGCGAGCAGGTGGCTGAAAAAATGCAAGCCGCCGATGTATTGATCTTATTGCATGGTAACGATGAATGGTGCGCTGAATATATCCCATCCAAGTTTTACGATTACCTTTGGACGGGGCGTCCGATTTGGGGGATTACTCACCGAAATCCACAGTTAGATCAGATGCTGCTTGATCGTGGAGCTTACCTTAGTCCACAGGTGGATGAAGGGGCGATTGAGTTGGCTTTAGAGAAAATTTGGTTAGATTGGAAGGGTAAGCAACTAATACAGCCCACCTGGAAGCCAATTGGGGTGGATCAAGCAGTGAATACAATTCTCACTGAAGTGCAGAAACGTCGTATTTAATAAAGCTGCAAAGAGGAAATCATTTGAACCAAATTGCCCTTTACTGTAAATCTTACCGAAAAGATTTTTTACGGCTCAAAAAATTAGTGCAGTCAATTAATCAGCATAATGTTGATGGAATGCCATTTTATATTTCCACCCCGGAAGAGCAGAAGCTAGAAGTGCTTGCCATACTGGGCGATATTAGTGGGTATCAATGGGTTTCGGATGAGTCAATCGTTGCATCTAATCCTCGAGTTCCTACTGGAATAGAAACAACCAGATCGGGTGGGCTATCGCAACAAACTATTAAGTCTGAATTTTGGCGTTTGGGTTTGTCCGAAAATTATGTTTGCTTAGATTCAGACTGTATTTTTATCAAAGATTTTCATGTGTCAGACTTTATGGCAAGTGATGGAAATCCGTATACAGTCATATATCAAAATAAAGACTACTACCAGCTTGCGATTAATCGGGGTCAGGCCAGAGTGCTTGGTGAGCTCAGTCTTGAGGCGGATAACGTTAAAGCTATTTTTGGGCGGTCTGGGCCAAACTACTACTGCCCATGCCCACCCTTTATTTGGTCTAGCAAAGTATGGAAATCTTTGGATGATAATTTTTTAAAACCCAAAGGGATGACTTTATGGGACATCAATACAGCCCAGCATCCAGAAACACTGCTTTATCTTGAGGCTTTACTTAACTTTAAGGCAATCCCCCTGCACCCTATTGAGCAGTTGTTCCGCATTTATTACTATGACTGGCACTATTTCTTATTGCGACGAAATGGTGAAACACTCAAAAAGTTAGCGGCAAATTATTTGGGGGTAATTTATCAATCGAGCTGGGATTTAAGTATGGATCACGGCGGCTCAACCAAATCGTTTTTATCTCGTGCGCTGAAAAAGACGAAACGCTTAGGACGTTTGATACAGAGCTATTTTTAATCAATACATTACTTATAAATTCTTTTATATGAATTCTCCTCGACCACCCATTCAGATTCTAGTGATTTCACTTGCTCGATCACTTGATCGTCGAACAAAAGTTCAGCAAGAGATGAAAAAAATATCCATTCCTTGGGAGTTTTTAGATGCTGTTGATGGGTCGAGCCTTAAGTCGCCGCCGGTTGAATATAAGGCGAAAAAAGTTAAAAGACTGCAAGGATATTTTTTAACTCCGAATGAAATTGGTTGCTACCTTTCCCATAAAGAAGCGTGGAAGCGCTGCGTAAAAGAAAATATTCCTACCTTAGTTTTAGAGGATGATTTCATTCTGAGCCCAGATTTCGAGGGCTCTCTTGTCGCCCTGCTGAACTCTCCATCCGCATGGTCATTTGTAAGACTTCAGGGCTTATATGAAGTGCCATCTCAGCCAATAGAGACTCTGAATAACATTCAATTGGTGAGAAACATTGGTGATGCTGTAGGAGCAACTGCTTATTTACTAAAACCTGAGGTGGCTCAGACCTTGATTGAGGCCTCATCAGATATTTATGAGCCAGTCGACCACTTTTTAGAGCATTATCAAAAACATGGCTTAGATTTCTTAGCTGTGAGACCCTACCCAGTAGACATCACGCGCGTTCAATCGACTATTGATGACAGGCCTGAGCGCACCCCAGTAAAAGGTTGTACCAAGTTAGTGCGATCAATTTCTCGGATATTAGATAGGCGCTTTAGCGCCACCCCTTGGTTTCCTAAGCATTAACTTAAAGCTGTTTTAATGAGATTTTGAAGGAAATGCTTAAGAGGATCGAGGGTGGGGCGGTTGGTAAGTAACGCCTCACTGGAGAATCTGGAGAGGGCATCCCTTGAGTGCAAAAGATTGCCTAGCTCTGAAAACCCATTGGCCGACATGGGGGCTAGGTTAATAAAAGCATTTGGGTTGAAATCTACTCGTACATTGTCATCGGCCCAAGTGATGGGTAGGCAGCCAGCCATAAATGCCTCTGGAATTTTTTCAGTGTAATAGCCTGGAAACATGCCATTCTCTGGGCAAAGATTGAATGCAAAATTCTGCAGCTCATCGTATTTGATGATTCCACTTTCTAGGTGATTCTTAATATTGGGATTGAAACTCATTCCAAATTCTTTGATTTCAATTTGTGCTTTGACGGCCTTGAGAAGGGTGTTCCTAGGTTCACGTAGGTGTGATGCAAAGATTGCGGCAATCTGAGGGCGATTAAGAAAGTGATCACCCAAAGGTTGCATTAGGCAATCAAGATCTAAAAGTCGGCCATATCGGGGGTTATGATTGCCTACAACCCCTTCGCCAGACCAGTCAACCATCTCCATCCAGTATGGCATTCGAAAGTGTCTAGAGCCTGAAATTCCCAGATCAAATGAAATGGAATAGTCTGCCTCAACATGATCAGGGCGAATATTTTCGCCAGTTTGAAAGAGCGTTAGGGGGCGTGAGCTTCTTTGGCCAAGTTGTCTTACCAGTAGTTGCTGAAAATCGCCCATAAGCGGTCTAAGGGGCTTTGGGCACCAACCCAATTTCTTTTTGCCCATATTCTCAAAAGGCCCGATAATTAGAAGCTCGCAGTCCTTGGGTTTTACCCATTGGATTTGATAGCCTAAGCTCTTGCAAATTGCGGGAATAAGGCCAGATTTGTAGTCCCCAGGCGCTCCTATTGTGGAAACTCGAATTTCAGTCATAAACCCTACCCTATAAATACCGATATGAAGTATTCCATTGTAATAACTACCTTTGATAAACGCTTCGAAAGCGATTTAATTCCACTGATTGATAGCATTAGAGCTATGCGGCCTAATGTAGAAATCATTCTGACTGTGAATGGACCAGCGCATGCAGATTTTAACCAGAACTATAGATCAAAATTATTTCAGTATCTAGCGCGGCACGATAAGGTCTATCCAATGGTATTTCCGGTGTTTCAGTCACTGGCAAAAATGTGGAATAGGGGCGTTCTTGCATCAACGAGTGAGTGTGTATTAATTTTGAATGATGACCTGAAGATTCTCACTCAAGATGAAAAATCTTTCTTTGATAATTTTGAATTAGCTCTTCAAACGGCCCCAGAAACTTTTACTATCAACGGGAGTTTTTCCCATTTCGTAGTGAGCAAAAGAGAGGTGATTGATGTTGGCTTCTTTGATGAGCGTTTATTAGGGCTTGGTGAGGAGGATGGTGACTTCTATTGGCGATATCATGAAAAATTCAATCGTGAGATAGTAGATATTGAAATTGCGCTAATTGACAATATCCACTCTGACGTTACAGATGGTGGGTATGTTAAGGGCATCAGAACTGCTTCTCAATTTAATCGTAATTTTATAAAAAAACAAAAATATAAAGACATTCTGTTTGGCGGGTACAAGGGAATGTTTGATAA
>NZ_NCFJ01000636.1:0-1280 GCF_002281105.1 Polynucleobacter sp. 35-46-11 | reverse complement strand
GACCATTCTCTAATTGCGATAACTCTAACAATAAAGGCCACTGCTTTGACTCCGTCAAAATTGCCTGAGATTCTTCCTCACCAACCCCGCCAGAGATATAAGAAATTCCTTGGGAATATTGAGTATCCGGTATCTGCGCAAATACCATTGAAGAAAACGTGAGACATGCTGCAGAAAGAATCAGTCGGGCATTGAATTTCATGTGAGCCTTATTTCATTAGCGTAAGTGTGCAATTCATTCTACAGTCAAGTACATCACTCAAGTAAGTTGAAGTGTAAGTAAAAAAGCCCCGCACAAGCGGAGCTTTTCAGCAAACTAAATTAATACAACTCATGCTCGGTAACCCACATTAAGGGATCATGATGATTGCACCTGAAACTTTTCTTCCTTCAGCTGCTTTATGTGCTTCAGCAGCTTGTTCAAGCGTGAACTTAGCACCAATTTGCACCTTCACTCGACCTTGTGCAATCGCATCAAACACTGCACGAGCATTTTCTTGAAGCAGCTCTGGAGTAGCGTTATGTGGAAATACAGAAGGTCTAGTTAAAAAGAGACAGCCTTTCTTATTTAAGATCTCTGGCTGGATCTCGGGAGCTGGGCCTGAGGCCGCACCAAATAAAGCCACCATGCCAAATGGTGCAGCACAATCGAGCGATCCTAGGAATGTCGTTTTAGCAACGGAGTCATAAACCACATTCGCTTTACGTCCACCCGTTGCCTTGATAACTTCCTCAACCCAATTTGGGTTTGAATAATCCACCACAGCATCGCATCCCGCCTCCTTTGCTACTGCAAACTTCGCTTGAGAGCCTACAGTACCAACCACAAAAGCACCTAATGATTTTGCCCAGCCAGCCAAGATTTGACCAACACCACCGGCAGCAGCATGCACTAGCACGACATCGCCAGATTTCACCTGATATGTTTTCTGAATTAAATACTGCGCAGTCATTGCCTTAAAGAACACAGCTGCAGCGACTTCATCGGATACATTGTCTGGCACTGAGACCAACTTATCTGCTGCGACATTACGTGCACTCGCATAAGCACCAATACCAGCATTGATATACATCACACGATCACCGATTTTGAATCGAGTGACACCTTCACCAAGCGCCTCAACTACACCAACTGCTTCATGACCCAAACCTGTTGGCAACTCAAGTGGGTAATAACCAGAGCGCTGATAGACATCAATAAAGTTAAAACCAATCGCAGTTTGACGAAGCTGAACTTCCCCTTTTCCTGGAGCTGGAAGCTCTTTATCAATTAACTGAAT
>NZ_NCFJ01000087.1:0-7858 GCF_002281105.1 Polynucleobacter sp. 35-46-11 | reverse complement strand
TTTATAGGCTCTTGCACCCTATAATTTTCTCACTATGCCAACAAATGCACCAAACCCCGGCTCAAACGCCGAAGAATCAAGCTCCAACTTTCCTTTTGTGGGATGGCTGCGTGATGTTGCGCCCTATATACATAGCTTCCGCGAGAAGACCTTTGTTATTGCCTTTGCGGGCGAACTTGCCCAAGAAATCGGCCTCGAAAATCTGATTGAAGATATCGCCATGTTGCATGCCATGGGTATGCGCATTGTTTTAGTTCACGGCATTCGTCCTCAGATTGAAGAGCAACTCACGCTCCGCAATATTAAGAGTCAATTCGGTCAGAGTGCCATGCACAGCTATCGGATTACGGATGCAGCAGCTTTGGAGTGCGTCAAAGAAGCCGCCGGTGAATTGCGCCTTGATATAGAAGCAGCATTTAGTCGTGGATTACCCAATACACCGATGGCAGGCTCACGTATCTCTGTGATCTCGGGTAATTTTATTACAGCAATGCCTGTAGGAGTGGTTGAGGGAATCGATTACATCCATACTGGTTTAGTACGCAAAGTGGATTCCACCTCAATCAAGCTTTCGCTTGACAGCAACAAAATTGTGCTGCTTTCACCTTTGGGCTTCTCACCCACTGGTCAAGCATTTAATCTTGCTTTTGAGGATGTTGCCGCATCTACTGCTGCGGCACTAAAAGCGGATAAGCTAATTTTCTTAAGCCCTTATGCTGGCTTAAAGGATGAGGAAGGTGATTACATCACCGAACTATCTATGCCGCAACTTCAAGAGTATGTAGCCCAGCATCCAAAGCTCGATCTAGGCATGAAGAGTTTGTTAAATATCTCTGGCAGAGCGATTCGTGCCGGGGTCAGCCGCGTGCACTTCCTGCCCTGTAATCAGGATGGCGCCCTCTTGGAAGAACTCTTTACCCATGATGGTATTGGCATGATGCTAGCCTCCTCCGATATTGAGAATTTACGCGAAGCCAATCAAGATGACGTTGGTGGCATCTTGCAGCTTACTAGCCCGCTTGAAGAAGAGGGGATCTTGGCTGCTCGCGGTCAAGACGTTATTGAGCGTGATATTCAGCGCTTCTCTGTTATTGAGCATGACCGTGTTCTTTTTGGCTGTGCTGCCCTATTCCCCTTCCCTAATGGCGTGGGCGAGCTTGCTTGCCTCGCAGTAGATCCCGACGTTCAAGGCTCCGGTGATGGAGAGCGTTTACTCAAACGTGTGGAGATGCGGGCAAAACGGGAAGGCATTAAAAAGCTCTTTGTTTTGACAACCAGAACAGAGCATTGGTTTTTGAAGCGTGGCTTTAAGCGCGCCTCTGTTGATGATCTTCCAGAAGAAAGAAAACAGATTTATAACTGGGATCGTAAATCCATGGTTCTTACCAAGGATCTATAAGTCTTTATGGTTTTCTTTGGATTACATTATTTTGATTTAGTACATCGTATTTGAAAGGCATTACAAATGGCACGCATGGTTCAATGCATCAAACTAAATAAGGAAGCTGAAGGCATGGACTTTGCTCCACTTCCTGGCGATCTTGGTAAAAAGATTTGGAATCAAGTTTCTAAGCAGGCCTGGGCCGACTGGTTAAAACACCAGACCATGCTCATTAATGAGAATCGCCTGAATATGGCCGATCCTCGTGCTCGCCAATACCTACTCAAGCAGGTTGAAAAGTACTTCTTTGAAGGTGGTGCAGACATGGCTCAGGGCTACGTACCGCCAACTGAATAATTATTTTTGAAATCGCTTGACGAGTTAAATTCGAAGGCATAGGATGAGATCGTAGTCAGTCAGATCTCGTGAACGGCTACATTGGCGAAAGCCAATACTCGTAAGCATATCTATGTGCTTATGGGCACTGGGAACTAAATCTCTTCCCTTTGCCTGCGCCATGAATAATCATGGCAAACAAACCCGATGGATCAGCTTGCTGCCCCGTCGGGTTTTTTATTTAAAAGGTAATTCTACTTACGCCAGACACATTGCTTACCAGCAAAATATTGGCCTTCTCTTTCGCAAATAGACCAACAGTAATGACGCCGGCAATCTGATTGATTTGAGCTTCAAGCGCAAGTGGATTGGAGATCTTCAAGCCAGCGACATCCAAAATCCATCCACCGTTATCCGTCACAAAAGGCTGGCTTGGCGTCTGCCCCAAATCCATACGAGTCTCTTTTGCCATCCTAAGCGTTACTGTTCCGCCCAACTTGGCCAACTCCTGAGCAACAATTCCTCTGGACAAGGGGATGATCTCGACTGGCAAGGCAAAGTTACCCAGTACCGGAACCTGTTTGGATGAGTCGCAAATGCAGATGAATTGCTTCGCCATCGAGGCAATAATCTTTTCGCGGGTTAAAGCACCCCCTCCACCCTTGATCATGTGACCTGCAGGATCGATTTCATCTGCACCATCCACATAGGCAGGCAGTTGATTCACCTCGTTGGGATCCAGGACCTTAAAACCATGCTTTAAAAGGCGTTCAGTCGTGGCGTTAGAGCTCGATACTGTTCCGGCAAAATGATCCTTATGGGCTGCCAAGGCATCAATAAAGCAGTTGGCAGTTGAGCCAGTTCCAACGCCCAAGATCTGACCTGCAGGTAGCTTTAGCACCTCATCCCGCGCCGCTTCACCTACCAATTGCTTGAGTTGATCTTGATTCATGATCTTGCCCGATACCCTTATCTAAAGTGGAACAGCCTTATTTATGCATCTATCATATGATATTCAATTCATTCACCTGATTAATTAATCGAGAGCATTGCAAACAACGATGACATCACCCTCTACCGCACTGAGCCAACTCAAACAACTCACTACCGTCGTGGCCGATACCGGCGACTTTGAGCGTATGCAGGAATACCAACCCCAGGATGCGACTACCAATCCATCCCTGATACTCAAGGCGGCGCAGCAACCTAACTATCAGGCATTGGTACATCAAGTTAAATCAGCTCATCTTGGCATGAAACCAGTCGATCTAGTCGACCATATCCTAGTGGCTTTTGGTCTGGAGATTTTGAAGATCGTCCCAGGACGGGTTTCAACTGAAGTTGATGCCCGCCTCTCTTTTGACACTCAGGCAACCATTAACAAAGCAAAACACCTTATCGCCTTGTATGAGTCTCATGGCATTGATCGTAAGCGCGTCTTGATCAAGCTAGCTGGCACTTGGGAGGGCATCCAGGCAGCCAAGACTTTGGAGGCCAAAGGCATTCATTGCAATATGACCCTGCTCTTCTCTTTGGTGCAAGCTGCGGCCTGTGGTGCAGTTAATGCAAAATTGATTTCTCCATTTGTGGGACGGATTACCGATTGGAATAAAAGCAAACTCGGTAGCAATTGGAGTGATGTCGATAATGGCGGCGCAAATGATCCTGGGGTCACATCCGTCAAGCGCATCTTCCATTACTACAAGCACTTTGGGATCGCTACCGAAATCATGGGCGCCAGCTTTCGTAACACCAGTCAAATTCTAGAGCTAGCCGGGTGCGACTTACTGACAATCAGCCCAGAACTGTTGGGTGACCTTCAGAAGAGTACGGTTTCGGTTGAGAAAAAACTCAATGCCATCAATGCAGAGAGCGCTCTTGCTAGCGAGAATATCTCAGCCCTCAAGCTAGATGAATCCAACTTTAGATTGCAATTAAATAATGATGCGATGGCTACTGAAAAGTTAGCTGAAGGGATAAGAAATTTCTGTATTGATACTGAAAAACTAGAAGCACTATTAAGCAAGTAAGTCTTTAGATTGGTCTATTGAGGAGTCAAAATGATTATTCATTGCCCGCATTGCAATAAAGGGAATCGCATTCCCGCTGAAAAACTCAATCAGACACCAGTTTGTGGTGCCTGCAAACAAGAACTTCTTTCGCTTCCTATCAATGCCACTGCCACAAACTTTAGTGATCTTGTGACTCAGTTAGCGATGCCGGTGATAGTGGATTTCTGGGCACCATGGTGCGGGCCATGCAAGATGTTTGGCCCGACCTTTCAGTCGAGTGCCATTAGCCATGCAAATCAAGTTTTATTTGTGAAAGTGAATACTGAAGCAGAACAACTACTCGGATCACAATGGAATATTCGCTCCATCCCAACGTTAGCAGGATTTAAGAATGGTAAAGAGGCTCACCGAGTTAGCGGCGCACTACCTCCAGCCCAACTTGAGCAATTTGTGCAGCAACTGCTTGCTTGATGAATCCCGAATTACTTCTTCGCGGTATTGATACCTAAAATACTGTAAGCCGGACAGATACCCATCATACCGGTAAGTAGTGGGATGATGCCAATCCAAGCCCAGGGGCCCGTAATTCCGAAGCCTGCGAGACCCATTAAGGTAACGCCAACGGTCATCCGCAGCACGCGGTCAGTGTGTCCGATATTGCATTTCATGGGAAGCCTCTTAGGTAAATAGATGGATTTACTGCTTACTTAGACTCTTTAGCTAAACGCTGCCTTAAAGCCTCATATAAGCATACGCCACTCGCTACAGAAACATTCAAACTCTCAACAACACCCTTCATCGGAATGCGCACCAACTCATCACAAGTCTCGCGAGTTAAGCGGCGCATGCCTTCACCCTCAGCACCCATGACAATACCAATAGGGCCCGTGAGATCCAAATCATAAATCGATTTTTCAGCCTCATCGTCGGTGCCAATCAACCATACGCCGGCTTCTTGCATCTCTTTCATGCTTCGAACTAGGTTGGTAACGGTAATTACCGGCATTACTTCTGAAGCACCACTAGAGACCTTGCTAACAGTAGCATTGATCGATGCCGAACGATCTTTTGGGATAACTACTGCATCAACACCTGCACCATCGGCAACACGCAAACAGGCGCCAAAGTTATGGGGATCAGTTACGCCATCCAAAACCAAGAACATCACTTTGCTTTGATTACTTTGGGCATCCTCTACCACTTCGGTAATAGTGCGTGCAATGGTCATCTTCTCTGCTAGAGCCACTACACCCTGATGGCGATCGTGGCCAGCGAGTTTATGAAGACGCTCAGCATCGGCCGCATGCAATCTTTCACCTAATATCTCTTCGGCCTGCTTAAGAAAGTCACCCATGCGGCGATCGCGTCGACTCGGATCAAAATATACCGACTTGAGGCTTGCTGCATCCACTCGTAAGCGTGCCTGTACCGCATGAAAACCAACTAATATTTGCTTCATCTTTACTGATCTCTATTCTTGATTGCTACTTATTTACGACGCGCTTTAGTGCTACGAACAGGTGGCTTCGTGCCAGCAGGCTTGCCGGCTGACCTAGCAGGCTTACCAGATTTAGCGACCTTACTTGCAGTTCGTCCAGCTTGATTCTTCGACTGATTGGCGCCAAGATTACCAGCAGACTTAGCGGCATTCACATTAATACCAGAATGCTTTTGAGGCTCTTTGCTACCAGGGCGACCTTTTTTTGGTGACGCTTTTTTATTGGGCCTACCAGTATCGCTAGCCAACACAATTTGACGGCGATTGGTAGTGCCCCCTGGCTCCAAGCCAACTGACTTAACCAGACTAAATTCAATCTTGCGGGCGTCAAGGTCAACTCGGCTAACCAAGACATGCACTCGATCGCCTAAGCGGTAACGAATACCCGTTCTCTCCCCACGGAGCTCTTGGCGAGCTTCGTCATACTGGAAATAATCTCCGCCTAATTCAGTTACGTGAATCATGCCCTCGACAAAAAGGTTTTCTAGTTGCACAAATAAACCAAATGAGGCTACACCGGTTACTGTACCCGCATACTCTTGACCCAAGTGGTCACGCATGTAGTAACACTTAAGCCATGCCTCAACGTCACGAGATGCTTCATCTGCACGACGCTCATTAGATGAGCAATGAACTCCGAGTTGACCCCAAATCGGTAATGCTGCATTAGCGCCTTTGGGTAATTTGGGTAAACGCGTGCCATTCGCTGCAGCTTCTTTTGCATCGCTATGAGACTTCTTCGCATTGACGGCATTTTCACGACCTTTGCCCTTACGCGGCAAAGTCAGGTTCAGCGGAACCATGGGTGGCAATACTGGTGTGTATGGCTTCTTAGCCAGAATCGCCTTGATAACACGATGAGTCAATAAATCAGGATAGCGACGAATCGGACTTGTGAAATGCGAGTACGCAGGATATGCCAGGCCAAAGTGACCTTCGTTGTCCGGCTGATACATTGCCTGTTGCATAGAACGCAAAACAACTGACTGAAGCATATTGGCATCAGGACGCTCTTTGATTTCACGCATGAGTTTGGCATAGTCTTTTGGCTTCGGCTTTTCACCGCCGCCCAATGACAAACCAGAGGTACGCAATACCTGACGCAAGGTGACTAATTTTTCCTCAGAGGGTTCACCATGAACGCGATACAAACTGAGGTGCTTATTCTTATCAATGAAGTCTGCAGCACACACGTTAGCTGTCAGCATGCACTCTTCAATTAGGCGGTGCGCATCATTACGTAAGCGCGGCTCAATACGCAGAATCTTGCCTAGCTCATTACTAATAATCTGGGTTTCAGTTGTCTCAAACTCGATAGCACCACGTTTTTGACGTGCATCTAATAGAATTTTGTAGAGGGAGTAGAGATTGGTCAATAAAGGCCTGAACTCAGAAAAACGTGTTGCTTCGGGACCTTTGCTATTCGAAAGAATCTCCCACACGGTATCGTATGTAAAGCGTTGCGCAGAATGCATCACTGCTGGATAGAATTGGTAAGCCAGCACTACTCCGTTCGCATCGACAACTGAGTCGCACACCATGCACAGACGATCAACACCAGGATTGAGCGAGCAAAGGCCATTAGAGATCTTCTCTGGCAGCATTGGTATGACCCGTCTCGGGAAATACACTGAGGTTGCCCGCAGAAGACCTTCATCATCTAAAGGTTGGCCAGGCTTGACATAATGGGATACGTCGGCAATGGCGACAATCAGGCGCCAAGCCTTGCTCTTGCCATACATAACCGGCTCGCAATACACCGCATCATCAAAGTCACGCGCATCAGCACCATCAATAGTGACCAAGGGAACATCGCGTAAATCGACTCGGCCTTCAAGATCGGATTGCTGAACAGTATCAGGCAATGCATCGGCTTCTTTTTTAACGGCTGCTGAAAATTCATGGGGAACACCATACTTACGTACAGCGATTTCAATTTCCATACCTGGATCATCGATCTCACCGAGAACCTCCACAACACGGCCAACTGCTTGACGGTAACTATCTGGATAGTCGATGATTTCGACACTCACCACTTGACCTAATTTGGCATTGCCCTGGCCTTTTGGTGGAATCAAAATATCGTGACCGATACGCTTGTCTTCCGGCGCAACAATCAAAACACCATTCTCATTTAAGAGGCGTCCAATAACTACTTTATTGGCGTGCAAAATTACATCGACGATCTGACCTTCTGGTCGACCACGGCGATCCGTTCCTAATACTCTGACATTGACTCTATCGCCATGCATAACGCGGGACATTTCTCTTTCAGAAAGAAAGATATCTTCACCGCCGTCATCAGGGATAACAAATCCAAATCCATCTCGGTGACCCTGGACTGTACCTAAGCGGTCAGCCTCTCGTGGCACCAAGTTTTTTGCTTTACGCATTTAATTCCTTCGGCAATAGATGCCTTATATATCGATCATTATTCTTGTTTAGGCTACTGTATCAAACCACTCGGTCTGAAGGGGAAAAGCCCAAAGGGGGTTATAAAGTGGGCCAAAAGGCGCATACCTTTATAATAACGGCATGCCCAGGTGGCGAAATTGGTAGACGCACCAGCTTCAGGTGCTGGCGATCGTAAGGTTGTGGGGGTTCGAGTCCCTTCCTGGGCACCAAATACAC